>JAICJK010000485.1 GCA_025928415.1 Solirubrobacteraceae bacterium
CGGCGGGGCCGGCGCCTGGGCGGTCGCGGCGCCCGCGGCGGCGACGGGCACCATCATCGTCAGCGGGGCGGCCACCAGCAACCGGCGCGCCCGCGTCGTCATCGGCCTCATGGCGAGGTCGACCTCCTTGGGGGTCTGCCGCCTACGGGGTTAGCTGTCGGGCTCGCAGCCCGCCGGACGCGCTTCTGACGCGCCTCGGCGGGGCGCTACGCGGCGCTCCGGCCGCGATTCGCCCCATCCGGCCCCGGGATCCGCCCGGTCCGGCGTTGGGTCCCCCGCTCGCCCCCGCACAGGGAGGCGACTCGGCGTTCGAACGAGTGTTCGAGGCTATCCGCGAGGCGGCTCACATCCGTGAGCCTTGTCACACAGCGACGGCCTCCGGTACACCGGCGGACGGCGTGCCGCACAGCACGTGGGCGATCAGCGTGGCCGGCGCGCCCGCCCTGGCGTCGCCCCCGGCCCCCGCCCGCTGCTCGATCGCCGCGGCCATCACCCGGTCGGCCGCGGCCAGCAGCTCGGCGTGCTCGTCGCCGGGCAGGTGCTGGCAGCCGAGCCGCGCGAGCGCGAGGGCCTCGGCGGGCTCGCCCTCGCGGAAGGCCAGCATCAGCGCGGCGGCCGTGTGGCAGACCACCCGCTCCAGGCGCGGCGAGCGCGGGCCCAGCGCGGCGGTCCCCAGCGCGGGCCCGAGGTCGATCAGCTCCTCCCCGGCCACGACGCGCTCGAGCTGCGCGCCGGCGGCCACGGCGGTCTGCTCCTCCGACCAGCCCGCCTGCCGCGCCGCGCGCCGCAGGATGAACGACGCCTGCAGGCCGTGCCCGTAGGGCATGTCGCTCGCGTAGACCACGCGCCCGGGCGGGACGCTCGTCAGCAGGTCGAGCATGTCCCCGATCTCCCACCACGACGTGTCGAACAGCAGGTTCGGCAGCTCCGCCGCGGCGTCGCGCAGCAGCCCGAGGTCGCTGATGCCGGCGTGGGCCAGGATGATCCGGGCGCCCGGGTTCTCCCGGGCCAGGTGCGCGGCGTCGGCGCCGAGGTTCGGGATCCCGCGGCCCGCGTGGAAGAGGACGACGCGGCGGTCGACGGCGGCCAGCGCGACGAGCTCGTCGACCACCGGGTGCGGCAGCCCGAACGCATCGCTGCGCGGGTGCAGCTTGATCCCCACCGCCCCGGCCGCCAGGCAGCGCCGCGCCTCGTCGAGGGCGTCCGGCGCCTTGGGGTCCACGCGGCACAGGCCCATCAGGCGCCCGCCCGAGGCCGCGCACGCGGCGAGCACCGCGTCGTTGGGGCCGCTGTAGCCGTCGGGCTCGTGCATCGCGAACAGCAGCGCGCGGGCATGGCCGGCGTCCTGCAGCCCCTGGAGGATCTCCTCCGGCGTGCCCTTGACGCCATCGGGGTCGCACTGACCCATGTGCGTGTGCGCGTCGAACCAGGCCGCGCCCGCGACCGGGGCCTCGCGCAGCAGGGGGCCGAAGGACAGGATCGTGCGCTCGCCGCGGATCGGCATGACCCGGGACCCTATGGGTCGCGCGCACGGCGCCGCCGCCGGCCCGTCACCGCGGTGCCGACAGCGGGTTGTAAACCGGGCCCCGGAGGGGCAGGATCGATGCGATGCCCGATCGCCTGTCCGCGCTGGACGCCTCCTTCCTGCACCTCGAGGAGGGCGGGGCCCACATGCACGTCGCCAGCGTGCTGGTCTTCGACGGCGAGCCGCCGCCCTACGACGACCTCGTGGAGGCGATCGAGGGCCGCCTGCACCTCGTCCCGCGCTACCGCCAGCGGTTGGCCTTCGTCCCCCTGGGGCAGGGCCGCCCCGTCTGGGTCGACGATCCGCACTTCAACGCCCGCTACCACATCCGCCACACCGCGCTGCCCGCCCCCGGCACCGACGCGGAGCTCAGGCAGCTCGCGGGCCGGCTGTTCGCCCAGGCCCTGGACCGGTCCAAGCCGCTGTGGGAGCTGTGGCTGGTCGAGCACGTCGACGACGACCGCTTCGCGATCATCTCCAAGACCCACCACGCCCTCGTGGACGGGGTCAGCGGGGCCGACCTGGTCTCCGTCCTGTTCGACACCGCGGCGGACCCGGCGCCGGTGTCCGCGCCCGAGCACGCGTGGGTCCCGACGCCCGCCCCGACCGGCACGCAGCTGCTGGCCGACGCGCTGCTGGAGCGCACGGTGGTGCCCGGCGAGATCGTGCGGGGCGTGCGGCGCCTGACGCGGGCGCCCCGCGAGGCGGCCGGCCGCCTGGCCGGGAGCCTGGCGGGCGTGGGCGCGATGGCCTGGGCGGGGCTGAACCCCGCGCCGCCGTCGTCGCTCAACGTGCCGATCGGCCCGCACCGCCGCTACACGTGGGTCGACGCCGACCTGGCCGAGTTCAAGGCGATCAAGGACGGCCTCGGCGGCACGATCAACGACGTCGTGCTGACCTCCGCGGCGCTCGCGCTCGGCGCCTTCCTGCGCGACCGCGGCGAGGACACCGACGATCTGGTGCTCAAGGCGATGGTGCCGGTGTCGGTGCGCGTGGACGCCGAGGCCGGGGCGCTCGGCAACCGCGTGGCCGCGATGTGGGCGCCGCTGCCGGTGGGCATCCAGGACGCCGAGCTGTGCTTCGCCACGATCCATACCGCGATGCTCGACCTCAAGGAGTCCGGGCAGGCGGTCGGCGC
>JAICJK010000130.1 GCA_025928415.1 Solirubrobacteraceae bacterium
CCCGACAGGCGGCGGGAGACGCCGGCGATGGCCCGCAGGTTCTCCAGGTGCGCGCGCTCCTGCTCGCGGGCCCGGCGCTGGACGGTCACGTCGCGGTGGCTGCCCGCCACGACCGGCTCGCCGTCGGCGCCGGTGACCAGCCGCGCCTCGACCTCGGCCCAGCGCAGCTCGCCCGCGGCGGTGTGGAAGCGGTGCGTCACGCGCAGGGGCTCGCCGCCGGGCCCGGCGGCGACCAGGCCGGCGAACGCGCTGCGCAGCGCGGGCCGGTCCTCGGGGGGAACGTGCTCGAACACCGGCCGGCCGACCGAGGCGTCCACCGCGAAGCCGGTGTGGCGCTCCCAGGCGTCGTTGAGCAGCTTCCAGCGGCCGTTCAGGCCGGCCTCGAACACGACCTCGCCGACGCTGTCGACGACGCGCCGGTAGCGCTCCTGGCTGGCGCGCAGCGCGGCCTCGGCCTCCACGCGCGCCGTCATGTCCTCGTAGGAGCCGAAGACCCCGATGTGCCGGCCGGCCTCGTCGCGCACCGAGGTCAGCGACGCCGTCGTGTGCACCGTCGAGCCGTCGCGGTGGCGCCAGCGGCGCAGCTCCTGGCGGGCGCCGCCGTCGCGGCGCAGCGCCCGCGCCGTCGCGGTCGCGGCCGCCGCGTCCTCCGGGTCGGCGAGGTCGTCGACGCACATCCCGACGAGCTCGTCCTCGCCGTAGCCGAGCATCGCGGCGAACGCCGGGTTGACGCCCTCCAGGCGGCGGTCGAGATCCTGGAAGGCGAGGCCGAGCGGGGACTGGTCGAGCGTCCGGTTCCAGCGCTCCTCGGCGGCGCGGGCACGGCGCTCGCTGTGCTCGAGCGCCTGGCGCTGGGCCCAGTCGACGGTGACGTCGCGGGTGGCGAGAACGACGCCGATGACCGCCCCGCGCCCGTCGCGCAGGACGCAGCCGTCGGAGCGCATCCGTCGCGGGGCCTCGCCGGCGGGACCGCCGGCGACGAGCCACTCGAGGTCCTGCACCGCGCCCTCGCGCAGCGCGCGCGCAAGCGGCAGCTCGTCCTCCTGCAGCGGCCGCGAGCCGTCGGGCAGCAGCAGCTCGGGGCCGCCCCCGCCGCCGGCGCCCCAGCGGCCCGGAAGCTCGCCCGGCGCCAGCCCGTACAGCTCACGGGCGGCGCTGGAGAGCAGCGTGACGCGCCCGCCGGCGTCGCAGGCGATGACGGCGTCGCGCAGGTGCTCCAGCACAGTCCCGAGGAAGCGCCGCTGTGCGGCGGCGTCGCGCTCGCGGACCTCGAGCTCGCCGGTGAGGTGCAGCAGCGCGCCGCGCAGGCGCATGAGCTCGGCCGGTCCGCCGGTCGGCAGCTCGATCGCGCGCTCGCCCGCGGCCAGCCGGCCCGCGGCATCGGTCATGCGCCGAACGGGTGCGACGACGGCGTGCAGCAGGTAGGCCAGCAGCGCGAGGACGACGAGCAGGCCGGCGACCGCGCCGAGCACCGCGACCGTGTGGACGGCCCGGCTCTCGTGCGCGAGCCGGCGCCGGCGCGCGGCGGCCAGCGCGAGCTCGGTGCGGGTGAAGTCGGCCAGGCCGGCGCGCACGGTGGTCATCCGGCGCTCGCCGTCGGCGATGCTCGCGACGAGCTCGGCCCGATCCCAGTCCGGGAGCCGCGCGGCGAAGGACCCGGCGAAGCCCGTGACGTAGCCGCCGACCGCCGCCGTCACCGACCGGGCGGCGCGCGTCTGGCGCGGGTTGTCGGCGACGAGGCGCCGCAGGGCGGCGAGGTCGCGCCCGGTGTCGCGCTGGGCGCGGCGGTAGGGCGCCAGGAACCGCGCGCGGCGCGTAGCGCCGTAGGCGCGCACCCCGACCGCGGCATCCAGGGCGTCGCCGCGGATCCGATCGACCTGCGCCAGGACCTGCGCCGAGTGCGCGGCCAGGCGCTGGGCGCCGGCCTGGTCGGCCTGCGCGCGCTGCTGGGACCAGAACAGGCCGCCGACCAGCGCGACCAGGACGGCGGCCAGCGCGAAGGCCTGGACGGCCAGGCGCGGGCGGTGCCCGGCGGACTGGGGGGAGCGGTCCACGCCCCGCTGATCGGCGCACCGACTTATGGAGCGCGCGCGGGTGGACGGATGATCGAGGCGCCTGGCGGGGCCGGCGCCCGCCGTCGATCACCGCCGGACGGCGGCCCGGAAGGCGATCCGCCGCGAGCGGCACGGCTGCCCGGTGGCGATCATGCCCGTCAGGCGCAGGCTGCCCGTCGCCGCGTGCCCGGAGCGGCCCACGCGCCCGTCCAGCGCCAGGCGCTGGACCGCCGCGCCGGCGCGCAGGTGGAAGCGCCCGGCACGGTCGAGGCGCGCCCGCCCGCCGACGGAGACGACCACCGGGCCGACGTCGCCGAAGCGCCCGCAGCGGTAGCGCACCACGCCCACCCGGGCGGCGACCACCGCGCCCCGGCGGATCCGCAGCACGACGCGGCGTCCCTCGCCGGTCCGTCCGGCCAGGGTCAGCGCCCGCGCGGAGGCGGCGCGCGACACGAGCCCCGGCGGGGGCGGCGGCAGCGGCGGCGATCCGGCGATCACCAGTAGCCCGCCATGAGCTCGGTCGCCCAGGCGGGCTGGCGGACCTCGCCGCGCGGGCCGAACTCGGCGAGGTGGGGCTTGAGGTCGAGCACCGGCGTGCCGTCGATCGCGTCGAGCCCCTCGACGTGCACGTCGAGCCCGTCGACGGCCAGCACCCGGCAGCAGCTCATCCCGAGGCGGTTCGGCCGGTCCTTGGCGCGCTGGGCGAAGATCCCGACGGACGGCCACGCCGGGTTGCCGCGCGGCCGCCGCGCGCCGGAGGTGACACCGGCCTCGTCGACGCGGTGCAGGAGGGTGAGCACCTCGACGTGCGAGAAGGCGTCGAGGCCCTGCAGCGCGTCGGGGCCGAAGCGGTCCGGGTCGAGCCGGATGGTCGCCCGGACGCCGCCCCAGTCGTCGTCGACGGGCTCGGCGCGGCCGCCGGCGACGCGGCCGATGGGCACGAGGGCGATCGAAGCCTCCCCGCTCATCCGTTGCCCAGCGCCGGGGCGTAGCGGTGGCGGCCGAGCTCCTGCGGGGGACTGCCGTGCAGCAGCCACGTCCCGTCCTCCCGGCGCGACAGCACGCCGGCGCGCGCGAGCTCCCCCATCGCCGTGGTGACCGACGGGCGGTGCGCGCCGACGAGGTCGGCCAGCCGCTGATGGGGCAGCGACAGCGGCACGACGATCCCGTCCGCGGTCACGCGGCCCCAGCGCTCGGCCAGGTGCCAGAGGGTGAGCCGCAGGCGGTCGTCGACGCGCTGGTGATGGGAGATCGCCAGGCAGACCGCCAGCGTGTGCGCCCGGCGCGTGCCGCGGTTGAAGAGCTCGACGCCGAGCTGCGGCCAGGGGGCGATCCGCTGGACGAGCGCCGCGTCGAGGACCGCCATCCGCGCGGGCTCCAGGACCGCCCAGGCCACCTCGGCCTGCACGTGCGAGCCCACCTCGTCCCACGTCCACGGCCGCAGGACGTCGCCTTCGCCGAGCAGCTCGACGCAGCGCCGCCCCAGGACCTCGACCTCGCGCGTCAGCAACCCGTCGACGAGCAGGAAGCCGCGGTGGTGGACGGCGGGCTCCGCGGCCGCGGCGGAGTCCCACGGCCCCGGGGCGAGGCGCAGCGCGCGCGTTACGGCCTCGCGGCGGGCGACCTCGCGCTCGGAGGCGCTCAGCAGCTCGGCGAGCTCCGGATCGGCGTCGACGATGCTCACACGGCTGGGCCGGATGGAGGCGGGCACATGGGCATCCTCCCTGGTCGGGCGGCGCGATGGGGTCAGGATCCCGACATCTCCGCCGGGGGAGCGGCGGACGAGGGCCGCGGCGGCGCCGACACCCGCTACGGGGTCGCCGGGCGCGGCGCGCGCCGGGCCGTCACGGCCACCAGCCCGGCCAGGACCGCCACCACGCCGAGCAGCTGCAGGCCGGTCGGGGCCTCCCGGAAGATGGCGGCGGCCAGCAGGACCGATCCGACGGGCTGGATGGTCAGCAGCAGCGACGTCAGCGCCGCCGGCAGCCGCGGCAGCGACGAGGAGATCAGCAGCCAGCCGAGGACCTGCGAGCTCAGGGCCAGCAGCAGCAGATAGCCATGGCCCGGCCACGACGGGACGAGGTCGGCGTCCCCCACGACCAGCCCGGCGGCGACGGCCACGACCGCGGCGACCGCCGTCGCATCGCACAGCGGCCCCGCGGCGCGGCGCAGGTCCGCGCTGCCGGCGCGCAGGATCAGGATGAAGGCCCCGTAGGTCAGGCCGGTCGCCACCCCGAAGGCCGCGCCCTGGGCCGGAGCCCGCCCGTAGGCCCCGTGCTCGAGCGCGCCCGAGATCAGCAGGACGCCCCCCAGCACGAGCGGGAGCACGCCGAGGATCCGGCGGCCCGGGTGCTCGGCCAGCACCGCCCAGGCCATCAGCGGCACGAACGCGACCTGCACGTTGGCGAGCACCGTCGACAGCCCCGCCCCCACGTCCTCGATCGCGTGGTGCCAGAAGATCAGGTCGGCGGCGAAGAGCACCCCGGCGCCCGCCGCGATCCAGCGGTCCCGCGCGGTGCGGGGCCCGAGCCGCCGGTCCTCCAGCCAGGCCAGCAGCGCGAGCGGCGGGACGGCGTAGGCGCAGCGGAAGATCGCCGCCGTGGACGGCGACGCCTCGGAGGCCTTCACGAGGATGCTCGAGAAGGCGATGATCAGCGCGCCCGCCACGGCGAGGGCGCGCGGGCGGGTCGTCAGGGCGTCCGGCACGGCCCGGGCAGCCTAGGGGCCGGGCTTCAGAGGGGGCCGCCCGGGGAGTCCCGGGAGGCACGACCGGGTAGCAGACGTCACATGCGGCGCCGTCCCTCCCCCGCCATGATCGTCGCGCTCACGGCGCTCGTGGTCGCCCTGGGGGGCACCGGCTACGCGGCCACCCAGCTCCCGCCCGACAGCGTCGGCCGCAAGCAGCTCCGCGACGGCGCCGTCGGGCCGACGAAGATCCGCACCGACGCGGTCGGGGCCCAGCAGATCCGCCCGGGCGCGGTCCGGTCCTCGGAGGTGCGCGACCACTCGCTGCGCGCCCGGGACCTGGCCCGCGGCGCGCTGCCCGCCAAGGCGGCGAGCCGGATCCGCCAGGCCAGCGGGGACCCCGTCGACCCCGGTGCCGTGGGGGCGGTGAGCGTCGCGTGCGCCGCCGGCGAGCGCGTGGCGGGCGGCGGCGGGGGCTTCGCCGGCCCGGCCGTCACCAACGACAAGCTCGTCGACTCGATCCCCGTCGGCTTCGACCATCCCCCCGGGCGCTGGCGGGTCACGCTGTTCAACGGCGCCGCCTCCCCGCGCACGCCGGTCGCCTACGTGGTCTGCGCGACGCCGTAGCCCGGGGACGCCGCGCCCGTACCCTCACGGGGCATGGCCGACGACCCGACGCCGACGAGCCGCCTCAACCGGACCGCGCGCCTGGGCGGCCTGGTCGCGGGGCAGGGCGCCCGCGTGGCGGGCGGGCGGATCATGGACCGGGCGCGCAACGAGGACGGACGCGACCGCGCGCAGCGCAAGCGCACCGCGGCCGTCGTCGAGCAGATCGTCGTGCAGCTCGGGCAGATGAAGGGCGCCGCGATGAAGCTCGGCCAGGTGCTCTCCACGATCGACCTCCCCGGGCTCGAGCCCGAGGACGCCGAGCGCATCAAGACGCGCCTGGCCGACCTGCGCGACCAGGCGCCGAAGGTGCCCTTCGCGCGCCTCGAGAAGCTGATGGCCGCCGAGTGGGGTCAGCCGGTGGGCCGCGTGCTGGCCGACATCGACCCGGACGCCGTCGCCGCCGCGTCGATCGGCCAGGTCCACCGGGCCACGACGCGGGACGGCGCCGACGTCGCGATCAAGGTCCAGTACCCGGGCATCGCCGAGGCCGTGGACTCCGACCTGCGCAACCTGCGCCTCCTGCTCCCGCTCCTGCGCCGCGTCGCGCCGGGTCTCGACACCGCCGCCCTGGCCGACGAGCTGCGCGACCGCGTCAGCGAGGAGCTCGACTACGAGCTCGAGGCCCAGCACACGCGGCGGGTCGCCCGCGGCTGGCGCGACCATCCGCACGCCTTCGTCCCCGCGGTGCTCACCGACCTGTCGACGCGCCGCGTCCTGGTCACCGAGTTCGTCGACGGCGCCTCGTTCGCCGCGGCCAAGGCGGCGCCCGACGCCGAGCGCGACCGCATCGGCGAGATCGTCCACCGCTTCTACTTCGACACCGCGCGCCGGCTCGGCCTGGCGCTGGGCGACCCGCACCCGGGCAACTTCCTGCTCGCCGGCGACGGCCGCGTCGCCTTCCTCGACTTCGGGATGCTGCGGGCGATGGCCCCGGGCTACCTGGACCGCGAGGGCGACCTCTACCGGGGCTTGCGCGCGGGCGACCGCGCGGAGGTCCGGGCCGTCATGGACGAGCTGGGCTACCTGCCGGCGCCGTGGCCGTTCGACGACGAGCTGCTGTTCGACTACCTGTGGATCACCGGCTCGTGGATGCTCGAGGACCCGCAGCCGCGCCGCCTGTCGGGCGAGACCGGCTTCGAGATGATGGACCGCGTCACGCGGATGGGCGACGGCTGGGGGCAGATGATCCGCGCCTTCTCGGTCCCCCGCGAGGCGCTGCTGCTGCGGCGCATGGAGAACATGGTCTTCAGCGCCTGCGCCGATCTGCGGGCCGCCTGCGACTGGCGCGCGCTGGGCGACGAGCTGGTCGCCGGCGAGCCCGCGCGCACCCCCCTGGGGCGCGAGCACGCGGCCTGGGTGCAGACCCGCGGCGGGCGCTGAGCTCCCGCGCCGCGGGCCGGCGGTCGGGTTCCTACGCCGCGCGGGCCGGCGTCCCCGGCCCGACGACCAGGACGTCGACGTCGTCGCCGGCACGCTCGCGGGCGGCGTCGGCCAGCGAGTGCCCGAGGCG
>JAICJK010000413.1 GCA_025928415.1 Solirubrobacteraceae bacterium
CCCCGTCCCCGCCCCCGCCCCCGCGAAGGCGCGGCTGCGCCTGCGGGCCGAGCGGGTGGGCGCCGGCCGCGCGGTCCTCGCGGGCACGCGCTGGCGCGTGCGCGGGACCGTGACGCCGTACGTCGCCGGCCAGGCCGTGACCGTCCGGTTCTACCGCGGCGCCCGGAAGCTCGCGGCCCGCCGCGTCGCCGTGCGCCCGAGCCGCACGGGGCGCTCGGGGAGCTTCGTGGTGGGCTTCGCCTCCGGCCGGTCGGGATCGGTGACCGTGCGCGCCTCCCACCGCGCGACGGCGCAGCTCGCCACCGCGGTCGCCCGGCCGGTGCGCGTCGCGGTGCTGCCCCGCTACGCCGCCCCGGGCTCCACGGGCCCGGTCGTCCGGCTGCTGCAGTCGCGCCTCGCCTCCCTGGGCTACGTCGTCGGGCGCCGCGGCAGCTACGACGCGCGGACGGGGCGCGCCGTGCTCGCCTTCCGCAAGGCGACCGGGCTGGCGCGGACGTCGGTGGCCGACAAGGCGGTCTTCGCCAAGCTCGCCGCCGGGGCCGGCCGCTTCCACGTGCGCTACCCCCGGCACGGCCGCCACGTGGAGGCGGACCTCTCCAAGCAGGTCCTCGCGCTGATCGGCGCGGGCGCCAAGGTGGAGCGGATCTACCCGATGAGCTCGGGCAAGCCGAGCACGCCGACGATCCTCGGCTCCTTCCGCTTCTACTCCAAGACGCCCGGGATCAACTCGGAGGGCATGGTGTTCTCCAACTACTTCATCCGCGGCTACGCGATCCACGGCTACGCCCAGGTCCCGGTCTATCCCGCGAGCCACGGCTGCCTGCGCGTCCCGGTGCCCGACGCGGTGCCGATCTACCGCTGGGTGCGCCTCGGCGAGCGCATCGACGTCTACCGGTAGCTCGGGCGGCTGCCCGGGCGCGAGGCGCGCCCCTGCATGAAGCGCAGGGCGAAGGCCACGGCCAGGCCGTAGACCAGGAGCGCGAGCACTGCCGGCACGGTGCGGCGCACCCAGCGGCTGTGGCTGGTGTCCGCGACGCCGGCGAACGGCTTGAGCAGCACGTCGTTGGCGTCGTCGATCGCCTCGTGGGTCTTGGAGTGCGCCGCTTCGCGGCGGCGCTCCTGGTCGGGCGACGGGTCGACCTGCTGCGCCACCGCTCGGCCCGACAGCTCGTCGCGGGTCAGGTCGGAGGCGCTCTTCGTCTCGTCGTAGGCGAACAGCGCCCAGCCGAGGAGGACAAGGAGGCAGGCCACCACGGAGGCCGCCCGCACGAGGCTCGTGAGCACGCCGGATAGCCTAGGGCCGCATGGGCGCGCGCGAGCGGTTGATCGACGAATTGCGGGCGCACGCCCTGATCCTCGGGGAGGTCGTGCTGACCAGCGGCCGCACGGCGCAGTACTACGTCGACGCCAAGCGCGCGACGCTGCGGCCCGCCGGCTTCCAGGCGCTCGGCGAGCTCGTGGCGCGCCAGGCGGACGAGTGGGGCGCCACCGCGGTGGGCGGGCTGACGATGGGCGCGGACCCTGTGGCCTGCGCCGCGCTGGCCGGCGGCTTCGGCGGCAAGGCCTTCTTCGTGCGCAAGGAGGCCAAGCAGCACGGGCTCCAGCGGCGCATCGAGGGGCCGCCGCTGGCGGCCGACGAGCGCTGCTGCATCGTGGAGGACGTCGTGACGACCGGCGGCTCGACGCTCCAGGCGATCGCGGCCGTCCGCGAGGCCGGGCTGCAGATCGTCGGGGTGCTCAGCGTGCTCGACCGGCTGGCGGGCGGCGCCGAGCGCATCGCCGGGGCCGCGGGCGGCGCGCCCTACGTGGCGCTGGCGACGATCGACGACGTGCACCCGGAGCGCGACGACCGCTAGGCGGATCCCGAGGCTCCTCCCGGGCGGCTCCCAGGAGACGCCCAGGAAACGGCGCACAATGTGGGGACATGGCCGAGCCCGACGCCCCGTCGCATCGCGTCCTCGTCGTCGACGACGAGCCGAACATCGTCGACGTCGTCTGCATGGCGCTGCGCTACCAGGGCTTCGAGGTGGCGTCGGCGGGCACGGGCCGGGAGGCGCTGGCGGCGATCGCGCGCTTCCGCCCCGAGCTGATGGTCCTCGACGTGATGCTGCCGGACATGGAGGGCTTCGAGGTCGCCGAGCGCCTCGGCGCGCAGCGCGGGCACATCCCGATCATCTTCCTGACCGCGCGCGACGCCACCCAGGACAAGCTCCGCGGGCTGACCACCGGCGGCGACGACTACGTCACCAAGCCGTTCAGCCTCGAGGAGCTGATCGCCCGCATCCGGGTCATCCTGCGCCGCACCAACGGCGCGGGTCCCGGCGCCGGGAAGCTCGTCTTCGAGGACCTCGAGCTGGACGAGGACACGCGGGAGGTCGTGCGCGGCGGCGAGCTGGTCGAGCTGACGGTGACCGAGTACCGCCTGCTGCGCTACCTGATGCTCAACCCGCGGCGGGTGCTCACGCGCGCGCAGATCCTCGACCACGTCTGGGAGTACGACTTCAACGGCGACGCGCGCGTGCTCGAGACCTACATCTCCTACCTGCGCAGGAAGCTCGACCGGCACGGCCCGTCGCTGATCCACACCGCGCGCGGCGTGGGCTACGCCCTGCGCGCGCCGCGGCGGTAGGCGGTGTCGCTGCGGACGCGGCTGGTCGCGACGCTGCTCGTGCTGGCGGCGGCCGGGCTGCTGGCGCTCGGCGGGATCACCTACGCCACGCAGCGGTCGTTCCTGATCCAGCGCGTCGACGACCAGGCCAGCAGCGCGCTCGGCGCCGTCGGCCACCAGCTCGACGAGCACGGCGCACGGGCGCCGGGCGCGCCGCTCGGGCCGGGCGCCCCCGGCCCGCGCGGCGGACGGCCGGGCGACGGTGGGCCCGATCGCGAGGCCTTCGACCTGCCGTCGGGGACCTACGGGCAGCGCCGCGACGCGTCCGGGAAGGTGCTCGGCTCGGTGGTCGTGTCGGCCGTCGTCGGGACGCCGGCCGCGCCCGCGCTGCCGGCGCGGATGCGCGCGGGGCAGACCGTGACCGTCCCGGCCAAGGGCGACAGCGGCGTGAGCTACCGGGCCCGCGCGTTCGGCGACGAGAGCGGGCGGGGCGTCACGATCGTCGCCATCCCGCTGACCGGCGTGAACGGGAGCCTGCATCGCCTGCTGCTCGTGGAGGGCCTCGTCGTCGCCGGCGTGCTGCTGTTGCTGGCGGGCGCCTCGTGGGTGCTCGTGCGGATCGGCCTGCGCCCGCTGGACCGCATCGGC
>JAICJK010000307.1 GCA_025928415.1 Solirubrobacteraceae bacterium
CGCCGGCGCCGACCGAGAACGCGATGTGCCCGGCCCCGCGCGCGCCGTGCGCGGGGACGTAGCGGCCGGGCTCCGAGGCGCGCTCGGGGTCGAAGATGAGCAGGACGCCGCCGTCGTCCAGGCGGAAGACGGCGCCGAGTCCCTCGGAGGCCTCGAGCGCGCGCAGGCCGAGCGGCCCGGCGTAGAACCGGGCGGTCGCCTCCACGTCGCGGGCGTACAGGACCGTCTCGTACACGCCCAGCACGGCGGCCTCGGGCGGCGTCATCGTGCGCCAACGCTATCCCTCCCGGTAGCGTCCGGCCATGTCCTCCGAGTGGCCGGCGCTGAGCTACGAGGCGTGGCGGGAGACCTGCGACACGCTGCACGCCCACACCCAGGTGCTCGGCAAGCTCGCCGCGACGCTGGCGCCCGCCGAGCCGCAGCTCCAGCACGCGGCGCTGCGGCTGACCGCGCGCGGGTGGGAGACGCTGCCGCTGCCCGCGCCCGACGGGTCCGGGGCGCTCGTCGCGGCGCTGGACCTGCGCACCCACGAGGCGGTCGCCGAGCACGCCGACGGGCGGGTGCGCCGCGTCGACCTGACCCCCGACCGGCCGGTCGGCGAGGTCACCCGCGAGGTGCTGGCGGCCTTCGGCGCGCTCGGCGGCGCCGTGGAGATCGACCCGGCGCCGCAGGAGGTCGCGTGGACCGTGCCGCTCGACGAGGACGAGGAGCATGCCCGCTACGACCCCGCGCAGGTCGCCGCCTACTTCGCCGCCGCGACGCGCGCCGCGCTGGTGCTCGCGGCGTTCCGCGCGCCCTATCGCGGGCGCTCGACGCCGGTCAACGCGTGGTGGGGGTCCTTCGACCTCGCCGTGAACCTGTTCTCCGGGCAGCCCGCCGACCCACCCTCCGACGACTTCATCATGCGCAACGCGATGGACGCCCAGGAGGTCGCCGTCGGCTGGTGGCCCGGCGACGCGCGCTACGGCAGGGCGGCGTTCTACGCCTACGCGCACCCGGCGCCGGACGGCTTCGCGGCCACGACGCTGGAGCCCGGCGGCGCGCGCTGGGAGGCGGAGCTCGGCGAGTACGTCCTGGACTGGGACGACGCCCGCGCCGCCGCCGACCCGCACGCCGCGGCGCTCGCGTTCGCGCGCTCGGCCTTCCGCCATGCCTGCGCGGTGTGCGGGTGGGAGCCGGCGCTGGGAGCCAGCGCCGAGGGGACGCCGCCGCCGATGGCCTGACGCCGGCGGGCCGGCGGTCACAGGGCCTCCGGGTCCAGGTGCCCGCTGCGGCCCTGGACGAGCCGCGAGACGAAGTACAGCGCCACGCCGATCGCGATCAGCGCGCCCGCGCGCGCCACGGTGGCGGGGTCGTCGACGGCCGTGTGCCCGATCAGCAACAGCGACGCCGCGACCCCCAGGACCGGTGCCCACGCGGGCGCGCGGAAGTGCGCATGGGCGGCGTCGTCGCGCCGCAGGACCAGCACCGCGACGTTGACGAACACGAAGACGACGAGCAGCAGGAACACGGTCGTGTCCGCGAGCGACGAGAGGTCGCCGGCGGCGGCGAGGGCGATCGCGATCAGCGTGGTGAACACGATCGCCGCCCACGGCGTGTGGCGCCCGGGGTGGACGCGGCCGAAGACGGCGGGCAGCACGCCCTGGTTGGACATGCCGTAGAGCAGTCGCGAGGCCATGATCAGGTTGATCAGCGCGCCGTTGGCCACCGCCAGCAGGGCGATCGCCGAGAAGACCTTCCGCGGGATCGCGAGCGGCCCGAGGCCGACGATCTCGAGCAGCGGCCCGCTCGAGTCGCGCAGCGTGGCGACGGGGACGGCCATCGTGGCGATCGCGCCCACCGCCATGTAGAGCAGCCCGGCCAGCACGAGGCCGCCGAGCAGCGCCCGGGGGTAGTCCCGCGCCGGCTCCACGGCCTCCTCGGACACGTTGGCCGAGTCCTCGAAGCCGATCAGCGCGTAGAACGCCAGGTACGCGCCGCCGAGGATCGCCAGGGGGACGGCCGTGCCGCCCTTGATCTCGAGCGCCCGGCCGGGGTCCCCGGCGCCGGAGGCCACCGCGGCGATCCCGATCGCGACGATCAGCAGCAGGCCCGCGACCTCGACGCAGGTGAGCGCGACGTTGAGACGGACCGATTCGCTGATCCCGCGGAAGTTGACCAGCGCGACGAGCAGCAGGAAGGCGACGGACGCCGCCACGGTCGGGACCGACACGAACGCCCCGAGGTACGCGCCGCCGAACGCCCGCGAGAGCGTGGCCGCCGAGGCGATTCCCGACATCATCACCATGAACGTCACCACGAAGGTGAGAAACGGCCTGTGGTAGGCCCGGTGGACGTACAGGCCGGCCCCGCCGGCGCCGGGGTACTTGGTGACCAGCTCCGCGTAGGACAGCGCGGTGAACAGCGCCAGGACCAGGGCGGCGAGGAACGCCATCCACACGCCGCCGCCGGTGCGCCCTGCGACCTGTCCCACGAGCGCGTAGATGCCGGCCCCCACGACGTCGCCGAGCACGAAGAGGAGCAGCATGTTGCGCGAGATCGCGCGCTTGAGTGGCGTCGCCGGCGGCGCCGGGCGGGTCGGCGCGCTCACAGCCCGAGCACCTCGGCGACCGCGGCCAGCAGCCGCCCGAGCTCGGCCTTGGCCTGTGCCCGTGCGGCGCCCAGGTCGCCCGTCGCCGGGACGACCACCTCCAGGTAGGCCTTGAGCTTGGGCTCGGTGCCGCTGGGGCGCACCACGACCCGCGCCCCGGCGAGCCGCATGATCACCACGTCGGCGGGCGGGAGGGCGCCGGCGTCGAGCAGGTCGGCGACCTCCTCCACGGGCCGCCCGGCCAGCCGTGCGGGCGGAGCCGCCCGCAGGCGGCTCATCGCGGCGGCGATCAGCGCGACGTCGGCGACCCGGACGGCGTGCTGCGCGGTGGCGTGCACGCCGTGCTCTCGCTCGAGGTCGTCGAGGCGGTCCAGCAGCGTGCGGCCCTCGGCGCGCAGGCCGGCGGCCAGCTCGGCGACCAGCAGCGCCGCGGACAGCCCGTCCTTGTCGCGCACGACCTGCGGGCCGACCGCGTACCCCAGCGCCTCCTCGTAGCCGAAGGCCAAGGCGGGGTCGGCGCGCATGATCCACTTGAAGCCGGTCAGCGTCCGCGTGCAGCGGACGCCGTGGGCGGCCGCGATGGCGTCCAGCAGCGTGGAGCTCACGATCGTCGTGGCCACCGGGCCCGGGCGGTGGCGCAGGACGTGGTCGGCCAGCAGCGCGCCGAGCTCGTCGCCGCGCAGGACGCGATCGCCGACCGCCACCGCGCAGCGGTCGGCGTCCGGGTCGTTGGCGATCACGACGTCGGCGGACGTGCGGCGCCCGAGCGCGAGCACCCGGTCCATCGCGCCGGGCTCCTCGGGGTTGGGGAAGGCGACGGTCGGGAAGCCCGGATCGGGCTCGGCCTGCGCTGCCTCGACGGCGGGCGCGGGGAAGCCCGCTCGCGCGAACAGCGCCAGCAGGGTGTCGCGCCCGACCCCGTGCAGGGGCGTGTAGGCGACGCGGACCTCGCGCGCCGCGGTGGCCGTGAGCGCGGCGGTGGCCTGCAGATAGGCCTCGACGACCTCCTCGCCCGCGATCGCGAAGCCGTCGCCGAGCGGCACGCCGGTCAGCGGCCCCACGCTCGCGATGCACGCCTCGATCTGCGCGTCGGCGGGCGGGACGACCTGGGCCCCGTCGTCGCCCGGCCCGCCGAGGTAGACCTTGTAGCCGTTGTCCTGCGGCGGGTTGTGGCTCGCGGTGACCATGACGCCGGCCTCGGCGTGCAGGTGGCGCACCGCGAAGGCGAGCACGGGGGTCGGCAGCGCCCGTGGCAGCAGGATCGCCCGCAGGCCCGCGCCCGCGAGGACGGCCGCGCTGTCGCGCGCGAAGGCGCGGCTGCCGTGGCGGGCGTCGTAGCCGATCGCCACGCGTGCGCCCGGGCCGAGGTACCGGGCCAGGCCGGCCGCGGCGCGCCGCACCACCGCGCGGTTCATGCCGTTGGGCCCCGCGCGCAGCGGGCCGCGCAGCCCCGCCGTGCCGAACGCGAGCCG
>JAICJK010000369.1 GCA_025928415.1 Solirubrobacteraceae bacterium
CCTGGTGCGCGAGCGCGACATCCGCTTCATCCGGTTCTGGTTCACCGACATCCTCGGCCAGCTCAAGTCGTTCTCGGTCGGCCCCGACGAGCTGCCCGATGCCTTCCGGCACGGCATGGGCTTCGACGGATCCTCGATCACCGGCTTCAACGCCGTCGAGGAGTCCGACATGCTCGCGGTGCCCGACCCCACGACGTTCGCGGTGCTGCCCTGGCGGCCCGACGAGCAGGGCGTCGCGCGCATGTTCTGCGACATCCAGACCCCCGAGCGCACCCCGTACGAGGGCGACCCGCGCCACGTGCTGCGGCGGGCGCTGCAGCGCGCCGAGGCCATGGGCTTCTCGACCTTCAACGTCGGCCCCGAGCTCGAGTACTTCCTGTTCAAGGACAAGAACGGCACCGAGGTGCTCGACGACGGCGGCTACTTCGACCTGACGACGCTCGACGCCGGCTCCGACGTGCGGCGCGAGACCGTGCTGGCGCTCGAGCAGCTCGGCATCCACGTCGAGTACTCCCACCACGAGGTCGGCCCGTCCCAGCACGAGGTCGACATGCGCTACGCCGACGCGCTGAAGATGGCCGACGACTGCATGACCTACCGCATCACGGTCAAGGAGTACGCGATGCAGTACGGCTGGCACGCGACGTTCATGCCCAAGCCGCTGTTCGGCGAGAACGGCTCCGGGATGCACACCCACATGAGCCTGTTCCGCGACGGCCGCAACGCGTTCTTCGAGGCCGAGGATCCCTACTACCTCTCCGACGTCGGCAAGGCCTTCATCGCCGGGCAGCTCCGCCACGCGCGCGAGATCTCGTCGATCTTCGCCCAGTGGGTGAACTCCTACAAGCGCCTGGTGCCGGGCTACGAGGCGCCGGTGTACGTCGCGTGGAGCCGCCGCAACCGCTCGGCGCTGGTCCGCGTGCCGCTGTACCACCCGGGCAAGGAGCAGGCGACGCGCATGGAGCTGCGCTGCCCGGACCCGGCGTGCAACCCGTACCTCACGTTCGCCGCGCTGCTGCAGGCCGGGCTGGAGGGCATCGAGAACGGCTACGAGCTGCCCGAGCCGATGGAGAAGAACCTCTACCACCTCGCGCCGGACGATCGCAGGCGGCTGGGCATCGAGCAGCTCCCCGAGACGCTCGGCGAGGCGATCGAGCTGACGTCGGAGTCCGAGCTCGTGCTGCGCACGCTCGGCGAGCACATGTTCAACCGCTACATCGAGATCAAGCGCCAGGAGTGGGAGGACTACCGGGTGCAGGTCACCCAGTGGGAGCTCGACCGCTACCTGCCGGTGCTCTGACGCGGCGCGAACGCGCCGCTCAGCCGCTCACCTCACGCGCCGCACGATCGTGAACGTGATCGTCCGCCGCGGCTCCGTGGTGCGGTGATAGCTGCTGCGCTGGTCGAGCTGCAGCGTCCAGTGCCCCGGCCTGGACGTCGCCGGCACGCGGCGCGCCCGGACGCTCAGCGTCCCGCACGGTCCCTTGGCGACGCCGAAGCGGTAGTTGCGCAACGTCCGGCCGCCGCGCCGGTAGTGGCCGTAGATCGGCCTGCCGGGCTGGAAGCCGGCGAAGCGCCAGCGCGTGACCCCGGACGGGCGCCCCTGGATCGGCGCGTTGGTGGCCAGGAGGTCCTTGACGACCTTGACCTTGGCGGTGGTCGTGTTCGCCGGGTTCCCGCCGACCTCCGCGGCCCGCACCGTCGCCGTCCTGCCCGTCAGGCTCGAGGACGCCGGCGCGACCAGCGGCGCCCGGAAGGACCCGGTCGCGTCGGTCGTGGCGGTCCCCGAGGCGCTGCCGCTGAGCATCACGGTCATGTTGGGGGTGAAGCCGCTGCCGCTGACCGGCATCGGCGCGCCGGAGTAGGTGCATGCCGGGCCGAGGTCCAGCGCGGCCGCCGAGGCACCGGCGGGCGCCGTGACAGCCATGCCGGACACCGCCAGCACGACGACGAGCGAACGCTTCAACTGCTACCTCCTGTCGCGGGTCCGCAGCGTCTCACACCCCGCGGCGGCACGTTGCGTGGACGGGGGACGCGCGACGGCATCGCGTCATCCGAGCAGCTCGGCGAGCTCGGCGGGGGAGGTGACCGGGCGCCGGCAGGCGAACCGCTCGCAGACGTACGCCGCGGCGGCGCCGTCCACCGGCGCGCGGCCCTCGAGCAGCGGGACGCCGCCCGCGTCGCGGCCGTCGCCGGCGGCGAGGACCACGTCTCCGCGCAGCCGCTCGCGGACCACTGCGAGCAGCGGCTCGCGGGCCGCGGGCTCGCCGACCACGGCGACCTCGCGGACCGGGCGCAGGTGGAAGTCGAGCGCCTGCAGCAGGTGCGCGAAGGCTCCGGGGTGGCGCGCCGCGAGCTCGTGCAGCAGCCGGAGCTGGCCCTCCGCGGCGGCCTCGTAGCGGTGCTCGCCCGTGAACGCCGCGAGGCGCAGGAGCCCGAACGCCGCCGCCGAGCCGCCGGCCGGGATCGGCGCGTCCTCGAGGTCCTTGCGCCGGGCCACGAGCTCCTCGTGGTCGTCGGCGGTCGAGAAGAACCCGCCGTTGACCGGGTCGAGGAAGTGCGCGAGCAGCGCGTCGCCGAGCTCGCGCGCGGCCGCGAACCAGCGCGGGCGCGCCGTCGCCTCGTAGAGGGTGAGCAGCGCCTCCAGCAGGAAGGCGTGGTCCTCGAGGTAGGCGGCCAGGCGCGCCTGCCCCGCGTTGAACGTGCGCAGCAGGCGGCCGTCGCCGTCGCGCAGGCGCTGCCACACGAACTCCGCGGCGGCCTCGGCGGCCTCGAGGAGGTCGGGGCGCCCGAGGACGGCGCCCGCGTCGGCCAGCGCCGCGATCATCAGCGCGTTCCACGAGGTCAGCCGCTTGTCGTCCAGCCCGGGGCGCACGCGCTGCTCGCGGCGCTCCAGCAGCCGGGCGCGGATGCGCTCGCGGGTCGCGTCGTCCGGTCGCGGCCCGCGGTCCTCGAGCACGTTGGCCCCCGGCGGGCCCTCCGCGAAGTTGCCCTCCTCGGTGGCGCCCAGCCAGCGGATCGCGACGTCGGCGTCGGCCCCCAGGACCTCCCGCAGCTCGGCGACCGTCCAGACGTAGAACTTCCCCTCGACGCCCTCGGAGTCGGCGTCCAGCGCGCTGTGGAAGCCGCCCTCGGGCGCGCGCATCTCCCGCAGCGCCCAGGCCAGCGTCTCCTCGCACACCCGCCGCAGCTCGGCGTCGCCCGTCAGCAGGAAGCCATGCAGGTAGGCCCGCGCGAGCAGCGCGTTGTCGTAGAGCATCTTCTCGAAGTGCGGGATCGTCCACGTCTCGTCGACGCTGTAGCGGGCGAAGCCACCGCCGGCCTGGTCGTAGATGCCGCCCGAGGCCATGCAGGTCAGCGTGTAGATGCTCATCTGCCGCTCGCCGCGGCGCAGCAGCAGCTCGATGGTCGACGCGGCGGGGAACTTCGGCGCGCCGCCCCAACCGCCGTTGATCGCGTCGAACTGGCCGCGCAGCGCGTCGATCGCGGCGTCGATCGTCGTCGCGTCGAACGGCGCCTGCGACGGCGCCAGCAGCGCGCCGCCGCCCAGGCGCGCGGCCATCTGCCCGCCGGTGGCCCGGATCTCGTCGCGCTTGCCCGCCCACGCGTCGGC
>JAICJK010000007.1 GCA_025928415.1 Solirubrobacteraceae bacterium
GACCCCGGCGCCGACCCGGAGCTGCGCAACCTCGCCCCGCACGCGACCCTTGCGCCGCTGCTGGCGCCCTGACGGCGGCCTGCGGCGCGGCGGCCCGCGGCGCCGGCGGCGGTCACTCCCAGCGCAGCGTCCGCGGGGTCGGGCGCATGCGCAGCACCCGCGCGGGCACGCCGGCGACCACCGCGTTGGACGGCACGTCGCGCGTCACCACGGCGTGCGTCCCGACCACCGCGTTGTCGCCGACCGTCACCCCCCGCAGGAAGCAGGCGTGGTAGCCGACCCAGCAGTTGTGGCCCACCCGCACGTCGCGCTTGTAGATGCCCTGCTCGCGCACGGGGCGCTCGACCTCGGTCACCCCGTGGTCGAAGTCGATCAGCATCACGCGGTCGGCCAGGATGCACTCGCGGCCGATCGAGATGTGCTGGAACGCGGAGATCGTGCACTCCTGGCCGAGGACGCTCTTGGCGCCGATGCGGACCTCGCCCTCGTGGCAGCGCACCTTCGTCCCGTGGCCGAGCCACGACCAGCGCCCGAGGTGCACCACGGCGCCGGGGCCGATCTCGAAGCGCACGCCGGGACACACGAAGGCCAGCCCGTCGGTCTGCAGCCGCCCGCGGAAGCGGAGCTTCAGCCAGGCCAGGCGCAGCGCCAGGCGCGCGTACTCGAGGTTGAGCATCCCGTTCGCGCGCAGGAAGCGCAGGAGCACGAGCGGGCCTCCGCGGCGCGGCGCGGGCTCCCCGCGGGCCACGACGGCGGTCTCGGTGCGGGGCTCCTCGACGGCGGTGGGCGACAGGACGGGCTCCACGAGACCAAGGGTAATGTGCCGGGCCTCATGGGCCCCGCCTCGACGCAAGACTCGCTCGCCGAACGGCTGCTCGCCGGGGACAAGCGGGCGCTGGCGCGGGCGATCACGCTCGTGGAGTCCGACGACCCCGCGGGCTGGGAGCTCGTGCGCGAGGTCTTCCCGCACACCGGCCGCGCCGCGATCGTCGGGCTGACCGGGGCGCCCGGCTCGGGGAAGTCGACGCTCATCGGCGCGCTGACCAAGCTGCGGCGCGCGCAGGGGCGCGAGGTCGCCGTCCTGTCGATCGACCCGTCCTCGCCGTTCACGCACGGCGCCCTGCTCGGCGACCGCATCCGCCTGACCGACCACTTCCTCGACCCCGGGGTCTTCATCCGCTCGATGGCCAACCGCGGCGCGCTCGGCGGGCTGTCGGAGGCCGCGCTGCAGGCCGCGCTGCTCATGGACGCCGCGGGCAAGCAGGACGTCTGGCTGGAGACGGTGGGCGTCGGGCAGGCCGAGATCGACGTCATCGACCACGCCGACACGGTCGTGCTCGTCCTCATGCCGGGCTCGGGCGACTCGATCCAGGCGCTCAAGGCGGGGATCATGGAGATCCCGGACATCATCGTGGTCAACAAGGCCGACCATCCGCTGACCGACACGATGATCCGCGAGATCCGCGGCGTCCTGAGCCTCGCGCCCCAGCGCGGCTGGCGCGTGCCGATCGTCAAGACCGAGGCCCTGCGCGGGGAGGGCGTCGAGGAGCTGATCGGCAAGCTCGACGAGCACCGCGCGTTCATCGAGGCCGAGGGGACGCTGAGCGAGCGCCGCCGCCGCAACCTGGAGGCCGAGGTCCTGGCGATCTGCACCGCGCGGCTGCGCCGCGACCTCGAGGCGCGCCTGGCCGACGACGCGTCGTTCGCCGGGCTGCTGGACGAGGTCGTCGCCCGGCGGCTGGACCCGGCCAGCGCGGCGACGCGGATCCTCGAGCGGTTCGAGTCCTAGAGCCCGCGCGGGCCGCCCTCGCGCAGGCGCCGGACGCGCAGCACGCCGCCCGCGGCCAGCGCCACGACCACCGCGCCCGCGAGCACGAGCGCGGCGACCTCGCCGGGCCCGCTGTCGCCGAAGCGCGGCAGCACGTCCTGGGCCCCGCCCCAGGGCAGGGTGCCCGTCGCGGGCAGCACGCCGGCGTCCGGGTCCAGCCGCGCGGCGAGCAGCAGCCAGACCGCGGCCGCGAGCGTGAGCGCGCCGAGGACCGCGCCCGTGCGCCGCGCGTGGCGCAGCCCCCAGGCCACGAGCGCGACCGTGCAGGGCAGCACGGCCACGAGGTCCGGGACGACGAGCCACGGGCCGTGCAGGACCGGGCGCGCGAGCGCGGCGGCGGCCAGCCCCGCCGCCCCCACGAGGCCGAGCAGCGTGGCGACGACCTCGACGTGGATCTGCTCGGCGAGCGCCACCGCCAGGCGGTCGCGGATCGAGCGCCACAGCAGCCACGCCCCCGCGAAGGCCAGCGCGAGGATCGGCGCCCAGCGCAGCAGCCCGGCGTCCTGGTCGACCAGGACGCCGAGCAGCCGCGGGATGCGGGCCAGCACGTCCCCCGCCCGCGCCGGGCGGTGCGCGCCGAGCAGATCGCCGTCGGAGGGCAGCAGCGTGCCGTAGAGGCGGTCGTTGACGGTGATGAACAGCACGCCCGAGAACAGGACGATCTCCAGCGCCACGAACCCCGACAGGCCGCGCTGGCGGCGGCGCAGCCAGCGGGCGAGCGCCAGGGCGACGACCGCCGCGGGGAGGAACAGCCGGACCGCCAGCCAGGGCGCCAGCGCCAGGAGCAGCGCGCATCCGGTGCTCCAGCGGCTCAGGGGCCGCTCGCGCACGCGCAGCGCCAGCAGCGCCGCGCCGGCCAGCAGCGCGGCGGCCGACGCCTCGGGCGCCACGACCGTCGAGGCGACGAGCGCCGGCGGCGAGAGGCCGGTCAGCAGCGCCGCCCGGGTCGCCCACGGCTCGGGGACGACCCGGCGCGCCAGGGCCGCACCCAGCACGAAGGCCAGGGCGAGCAGCGCCGCGCCCTGCAGCTCGACGGCGGTCGCGCCGCCGAGCGCGTAGGCGGGCGCGGCGAGGACGACGTAGCCGAGGCCCTGCGGCTCGACGATGCGCCCGTGCGACACGGGCACCGCCGGGTGCAGCGGCCGGTCGGAGAACGACCGCCAGGTCCGCTCGCGGTACTGGTCGGTGAGGTCGACGTCGCCGTCGTCGGCCAGCGACGCGATCGTCAGCAGGCGGTGCGCCTCGGCGAGCGAGCGCTCGTGTCCCGGCTCGGCCCGCAGCCCCAGGGTGGCCGCGTAGGCGCCGGCGAGGACGAGCCACAGGACGAGTGCGCGCCGCACCGGCGTGCGCTCAGGCGCCCGCGTGCGCCCGCGCCAGCTCCACCAGCAGGCGCACCCCGAAGCCGGTGCCCGCCTTCGGCGCCCACGGGCGCCCCGCGTCGTAGGCGACCCCCGCGATGTCCAGGTGCGCCCACGGCACCGCGCCGGCGAAGCGGTGCAGGAACTCGGCGCCCATGATGGGGTGGGCCTTGCGCGACTCGGGCGAGTTGACGATCTCCGCGTAGCGGCCGGCGATCTGCTCGGCGTAGTCGGGATCGAGGGGCAGCCGCCACAGGCGCTCGTGGGTCGCCTCGCCGGCGGCGAGCACCGTGGCTGCCCACGCCTCGTCGTTGGCGAACGCGCCGGCGTAGACCGTCCCGAGCGCGGTCACGACGCCCCCGGTCAGCGTCGCGAGGTCGACCAGCCGCTCCGCGCCGAGGTCGATCGCGTGGGCCAGGCAGTCGCACAGGACCAGGCGGCCCTCGGCGTCGGTGTTGTTGACCTCGATCGTGACCCCGGCCATCGCGGTGACGATGTCCCCGGGCTTGACCGCGCTGGGGCCGATCGTGTTCTCGGTGGCGCCGATGACCGCCACGAGGCGGACCGGCAGCGCCAGCTCGGCGATCGCGGCGACCGCGCCGAGCACGGCGGCGCCGCCGGACATGTCGAACTTCATCTTGTCCATCGACGCGGCGGGCTTGATCGACAGCCCGCCGGTGTCGTGGGTGACGGCCTTGCCGACGAGCCCGAGGACCGGCGAGCCCTCCGGCGCCTGCGGCCCGTCGTAGCGGGCGACGATCAACGCGGGCGGGACGTCGGAGCCCTGGGCCACGGCGGCGAACGCGCCCATCCGCAGCTCGGCGAGCCGCTCGGGCCCGCCCACCTGCACGCCGACGCCGAGCGGCTCGAGGACCGCCTGCGCGCGCTCGCCGAGCGCCGCCGGGGTCAGGTCGTTGGCCGGGGTGTCCTGCAGCTCGCGGGCGAGGTTGACCGCGCGGGCGACGACCGCGGCGCCGTCCACCGCCGCCGACCGGTCCTCGTGGTCGCTGACCAAGAGCTCACGCAGCGCGGGCTCCTCGGCGTCGGGCCGGTAGCGCGTGAAGGCGTAGGCGGCCAGCAGCGTGCCCTCCACGAAGGCCCCGGCGGCGCGGTCGTCGAGGCGGTGCGGCAGCTCCCAGCACAGCGCCCGCGCGCCCAGCTCCTTGGCCCGCGCGTGCACGGCGGTCGCGGCCACGCGGGCCCGCTCCGGCGTGAAGTCGTCCCGCGCGCCGAGGCCCGCGAGGATCCAGCGCCTGCCGGCCGCATGGGTGACCGCCAGGTGCCGGAAGGCCGTCTTCGCCTCGCCCGCCTCCAGCAGCGCGCCCAGCGCGCCGCCGACGTCGTGAGGCACGCCCTTGCCGTCGAAGACCCCGACCGCGACGGTGTCCGCGGGGGTGTCGACCGGGGCGTTCGTGGTGGCGCGGACGAGCACGAGCGGCCGAGACACTACCCTTCGGCCCCCACGTCACGGAGAACCGGAGAGGCCACGCACAGATGCCCAAGACCGTCATCCTCGGCAGCGCACGCACCCCGATCGGCAAGCTCGGCGGCGGGCTGTCGACCCTGAAGGCCACCGAGCTCGGCGGCATCGCCATCAAGGCAGCGCTCGAGCGTGCGGCCGTCGAGCCCGAGCAGGTCGACCACGTGGTCATGGGCCAGGTCCTGCAGGCCGGCCAGGGGCAGATCCCCTCCCGGCAGGCGCAGATCCAGGCGGGCATCCCCAAGGAGGTCTCGTCGGAGACCGTGAACAAGGTCTGCGCCTCGGGCATCCGCGCCGCCGTGATCCTCGACCAGGCGATCCGCGCCGGGGACGTCGAGATCGGCGTGGGCGGCGGCATGGAGTCGATGTCGGGCGCGCCCTACCTGCTGCCCCAGGCGCGCTTCGGCTACCGCATGGGCGATGCGAAGGCGCTCGACGCGATGGTCCACGACGGGCTGACCAACCCGTTCAGCGGCCGCCAGATGTTCGACGAGGCCACGGAGATCGGCGACGAGCTCGAGCTCACGCGCCCGGACCTCGACCGCTGGGCGCTGCGCTCCCACGAGCGCGCGCTGGCCGCCATCGACGACGGGCGGATGGCCGACGAGATCGTCTCCGTCACCGTGAAGTCCCGGAAGGGCGACACCGAGGTCGAGGTCGACGAGGGCCCGCGCCGCGGCTCGTCGCTGGAGGCGCTGGCCAAGCTGCCGGGGCTGGTGGGCAAGGAGGGCTCGCACACCGCGGGCAACTCCCCGGGCGTCAACGACGGCGGCGGCGCGCTGGTGCTGTCCTCCGACGACTGGGCGCAGGCCAACGGCAAGGAGGTCCTCGCCGAGATCGTCGCCCACGCCCAGACCGCCAACGACTACGCCTACCTGGCCACGACGCCGGCCAGCGCGGCGAAGAAGGCGCTGCAGAAGGCGGGCCTGAGCACCGACGACATCGACCTGTGGGAGATCAACGAGGCCTTCGCCTCGGTCACCCTGAACTCGATCCGCCTGCTGGGCATCGACGAGGACAAGGTCAACGTCAACGGCGGCGCGGTCGCGCTCGGCCACCCGATCGGCGCCTCGGGCGCCCGGATCCTCGGCGCGCTCGTCCACGAGCTGCGACGGCGCGGCGGCGGCTACGGCTGCGCGGCGATCTGCTCGGGCGGCGGCCAGGGCGACGCCGTCATCCTGAAGGTCTGAGCGAGGGCCGCCCGCTGGCCGCCGAGCACCCGGTCACCCCGGAGCAGGAGGCTCGCGCGGTCGGCGCCCGCACCGAGCCGCGCGGCGCCGCCACCGACCCGCGCGGCGCCGGCACCGAGCCGCGCGGCGCCGCGTTCTTCGACCTCGACCGCACGCTGATGGCGGGCTCGTCGGGCTTCTACTGGGCGCGGGCGGGCTTCGCGTCCGGGCTGATCAGCCGCCGCCGGATGGCGGGGTACGCGTGGCAGAACGTGCAGTTCCGCCTGCGCGGGTCGACCGACGACGCGACCGACCGCGTGCGCCGCGAGGTCGGCGAGATGATCGCGGGCAAGCGGGTGCTGGACTTCCAGCGCATGGCCCCGAAGGTCCTCGCGGGCGTGCTGCCGCGCATCTACCCGCAGATGCTCGAGGTCGCCTACGCCCACCAGGATGCGGGCCGTCCCGTCTACATCTGCACCGCGGCCTCGCAGGAGATGGCCGAGCTGCTGGCCCACGTGCTGGCCTTCGACGGCGGGATCGGCGCGCGCTCCGAGGTCGTCGACGGGATCTACACGGGGCGCGCCGGCGGGCCGTTCACCTACCGCGAGGGCAAGGCCCAGGCGATCCGCGAGCTCGCCGCCGCCGAGGGCCTCGACCTCGCCGCGAGCTGGGCCTACTCGGACTCGGAGTCCGACCTGCCGATGATGCGCGCGGTCGGCCGCCCGGTCGCCGTCAACCCCGACGGCCCGCTGCTCAAGGTCGCCCGCGAGGAGGACTGGGAGATCCTGCGCTTCGATCGCCTCGGCCGCCGGCTGAAGGCGCTCGCCGCATTCGGCGCGGCGGCGCTCGTCGGGACCGCGGGGCGCAGCGTCGCGACGCGGACACGGGCGCGCTGACCGCCGGTCGGCCGTACACTGCGCGCGGATGGCGACGCAGCAGCAGACACCGCTGGAGGGCTGGGAGCGCGCCTACGGCCAGACGCCCGAGCGCGACGTGCCGTTCACGACGCTGGGCGGCGAGCCGGTGCGGCCGCTGTACACCGCCGCGGACCTGCCCGCCGGGATCGGCGGCCCCGACGACCCGATCGGGCTGCCCGGGCAGTTCCCGTTCACGCGCGGCGTCTACCCGTCGATGTACCGCGGGCGGCTGTGGACGATGCGCCAGTTCGCCGGGTTCGGGACGGCGGAGGAGACCAACGAGCGCTTCCGCTACCTGCTGGAGCACGGGCAGACGGGGCTGAGCACGGCGTTCGACATGCCGTCGCTGATGGGCCACGACTCGGACTCGCCGCGCTCGCTGGGCGAGGTCGGCCGGGAGGGCGTGGCGATCGACACGCTCGACGACATGCAGGCCCTGTTTGCGGGCATCGACCTGGGCGACGTGTCGGTGTCGATGACGATCAACGCACCGGCGGCCGTGATGCTCGCCTACTACGTCGTCGCGGCCGAGGCCCAGGGCGTCCCCGCCGACCGGCTGGCCGGCACGATCCAGGCCGACATCCTCAAGGAGTACATCGCCCAGAAGGAGTGGTGCTTCCCGATCGACGAGGCGATGCGGCTGCTGGGGGACATGGTGCAGTGGTGCTCGGAGCACATGCCGCGCTGGCACCCGGTGTCGATCAGCGGCTACCACATCCGCGAGGCGGGGGCGACGGCCGCCCAGGAGCTGGCCTTCACGCTCAAGGACGGGCTGACCTACGTGCAGCAGGCCGTCGACCGCGGCCTGGACGTCGACGACTTCGCGCCGCGGATGTCGTTCTTCTTCAACGCGCAGATCGACTTCTTCGAGGAGATCGCCAAGTACCGCGCGGCGCGCCGGATCTGGGCGCGCGAGCTGCGCGACACCTTCGGGGCCAAGGACCCGCGGTCGTGGCTGATGCGCACCCACGCCCAGACCGCCGGGGTCTCGCTGACCGCCCAGCAGCCGCTGAACAACATCGTCCGCACGGCGATCGAGGCGCTCGCCGGGGTGCTCGGGGGCACCCAGTCGCTGCACACCAACTCCTACGACGAGGCGCTCGCGCTGCCGACCGAGGACGCGGTGCGCATCGCGCTGCGCACCCAGCAGATCATCGCCCACGAGACGGGCGTGACCAACACGATCGACCCGCTCGGCGGCTCGTACTTCGTGGAGGCGCTGACCGACCGCCTCGAGGCGCAGGCCTACGACTACTTCCGGCGCATCGACGAGCTCGGCGGCATGGTGCAGGCGGTCAAGCAGAACTTCCCGCAGCGCGAGATCGCCGACGCCTCCTACGAGCTGCAGGGCGAGATCGACGCCGGCCGCCGGATCGTCGTCGGCGTCAACGCCCACACCGAGGGCGACGACGAGACGGCGGTCCTGCACCGCGTCGACCCCGCGCTCGAGCGCAAGCAGATCGACCGCGTGCAGGCCGTCCGCGCGCGCCGCGACGCCGCCGCCGCCGAGCGCGCGCTCTCCGCGCTGCAGGCCGCCGCCGCGCGCGAGCACACCAACCTGATGCCCCCGCTGCTGGACGCCGCGCGCGCCCACGTCAGCGAGGGGGAGATCACTCAGGCCCTGCAAAGGGTGTTCGGTTCCTACACGGAGGCTCCCGTCTTCTGATGCGCAAGCTCGCAGTCCTGTCCATCGTCCCCGTCGCCGCCTGCATCGCACTGGCCGTCCCGGCCTCCGGCGCCTCGTCCTATCGGGTCAAGATGGGCGACAACTTCTTCAAGCCCAAGACCGTCACGGTCAGGAAGAACACCACGGTCCGCTGGAAGTGGAAGACCAAGGCGCCGCACGACGTCGTCGGGCGCGGCCCGGCGCACTTCACCTCCGGCTCGCCGAAGAACCACGGCAACTTCTCCGTGAAGCTGAGGCGCAAGGGCACCTACCGGATCGTGTGCGTCGTGCACCCGAAGATGAAGATGACGATCAGGGTCCGGTAGCCCGGACCCGCGTGCGGCCGGGGGGCGGGCGGGCCTGTTTCGACGGGCCGGCCACGCCCCGCCGGCACGGCCGTCCCGCGCGCTGCCAGGTAGACTCGCGCGCCTCATGCCAGCCGTCTCCACCGCTCGCCGGATCCGCGTCGTCGTGGCCAAGCCGGGGCTCGACGGGCACGACCGGGGGGCGAAGATCATCGCGCGCGCGCTGCGCGATGCGGGGATGGAGGTGATCTACACCGGTCTGCACCAGACGCCGGAGCAGATCGTCGAGACGGTGATCCAGGAGGACGCCGACGCGGTCGGCCTGTCGATCCTCTCCGGCGCGCACATGACGCTGGTGCCGCGGGTCGTCGCGCTGCTGGCCGAGCAGGGGATCGACGACGTGCTGGTGACCGTGGGCGGGACGATCCCCAGCGACGACATCCCGGAGCTCAAGCGGCTCGGGGTGGCGGAGGTCTTCACGCCCGGCGCGCCCACGCAGGCGATCATCGACTTCATCAAGACCGCCGTGCCCCGGTCCTCGGGCCGCGCGTAGCGGCCCGCCGTCCCATGCGCGGGAGAACCCTTGTCCAAGCCGCCGGGCGCTCGGGGAGCCCGACCGACTGACTCGTCAGTCAACCGGGTAGACTTCCCGGCGTTCGCATGCCACAGGAGGCCCAATGAAGATCTGTGTCCTCGTCAAAGAGGTGCCTGATGCCGCGGTGCAGAAGCGGCTGGACCCCAACACGGGGCTGATGGACCGCAGCGGGGAGAAGAACCTCAACCCGTACGACACCCACGCCATCGAGGCGGCGATGCAGATCAAGGAGGGCGGGAGCGTCGACGTCGAGGAGGTCATCGCGGTGACGATGGGCCCCGACTCCGCCGTCCGCGCGCTCCACAAGGCCGTCTCGCTCGGCGCCGACCGCTCGGTGCACCTCTCCGACGCCGCGCTGGCGGGCTCCGACGTGGCGGCCACGGGCTACGCGCTGGCCCAGGTCCTCAAGCGCGAGAGCCCCGACCTGGTGCTGCTCGGCCAGCAGTCCGACGACGGCGAGTGCTACACGATCGGCGCGGTCGTGGCCGAGGAGCTCGGCATGCCCTCGCTGACCCAGGTCATCAAGATGGACACGTCCACCGACGGCCTCACCTGCGAGCGCCAGGCGGAGTACGGCTACGACACGGTGAAGATCACGCTGCCCGCCGTCATCTCCGTCGGCGACGCGATCAACGAGCCGCGCTACCCGTCGCTGAAGGCGATCATGGGCGCCAAGAAGAAGCCGCTGGACGCCGTCTCCACCGGCGACGTCGGCATCGACGCCGCGAAGGTCGGCAAGGAGCACTCCGCCGCCAACTGGGTCGCCGCCAAGCAGCCGCCCGCCAAGGCCGCCGGCGAGATCATCGAGGACGAGGACACCGCCGAGACGGTCGAGAAGATCGTCGCCTGGCTGGACGAGAGGAAGCTGATCTAGATGGCGAACATCCTGGTCTACGCCCTGCACTACGAGGGCGCCATCAACAAGAACTCGCTCGGGGCCGTCTCCGAGGCGGCGCGGCTGGCCGGGGAGCTCGGCGGCGAGGCCCACGCGATCGTCGTCGGCCAGGCCGACGACGCCCTGGCCGGCTCGCTCGGCGAGTACGGCGCGAAGAAGGTCTACCGCGCCGACGCGCCCGAGGGCCTGGCCCAGCCGGTCGTCGACGCCATGGCCAAGGTCATCCAGGACGGCGACTACTCCTACGCCCTGTTCGGCGGCGGCCTGCTCGGCTTCGAGATCGGCGCCGGCCTCGCCGCCCGCCTCGGCGCCGGCGTGGCCATGGAGGTCACCGCGGTGCGCGCGGAGGGCGGCGAGCTGATCGCCGAGCGCCCGATCCTGGGCGACTCGGCGATCTCCGAGATCAAGTACCGCTCCGACGTCGGCATCATCATCGGCCGCCTGAACGCCTTCGAGGCCAGGGCCGGCGGCTCGGGCGCCGCCCCCGTCGAGGACGTCGCGGTCGAGCTCTCGCCGCACGCCCAGCAGGCCACGATGGTCACCCGCGGCGAGCAGCGCGGCGCCGACGTGGACATCGAGGGCGCGGACATCCTCGTGGCCGGCGGCCGCGGCCTGGGCAAGGCGGAGGGCTTCCAGCTCGCCGAGGAGCTCGCGGGCGCGTTCGGCGGCAACTCCGCGGTGGCGGCCACCCGCGCCGTCGTGGATGCCGGCTGGTACCCGTACGCCGCGCAGATCGGCCAGACGGGCAAGACCGTCGCGCCGAAGCTGTACCTCGCGGCCGGCATCTCGGGGGCGATCCAGCACAAGGTCGGCATGCAGGCCTCGGAGAACATCGTGGCGATCAACAAGGACGCGAACGCCCCGATCTTCGAGTTCTCCGACCTCGGCGTGGTCGGGGACCTGAACAAGATCCTCCCCAAGCTGACCGAGGCCATCAAGGCGAAGAAGGGCGGCTGAGCGAGGCATGGCCGGCGCGAACGGGAAGGTGGTGCCGGCGGCGTTCCCGCCGCCGGTCGAGCCGCAGAAGGAGTTCATCAAGCGCGGGCTCGACGACCCCGACGAGCTCATCGAGGTCGGCGTGGCGATCGTCGGCGGCGGCACCGCCGGCCTGGCCTGCGCGAACCGGCTGCTGCAGCTCCTGGGCGACGACCCCGAGACCATGGAGCGCCTCGGCGAGGTGCCGGTGGCGGTCATCGAGAAGGCGAAGGCGTGCGGCGGGCACAGCCTGTCCGGCGCGGTGATGCGTCCGGCCGCGCTGCAGGAGCTGTTCCCCGATCTGACCCGCGAGCAGTGGCGCCAGGAGGGCTTCGCCTTCGGCGAGGTCACCAAGGAGGCGGTCTACATGCTGCCCAACGGCAAGACCAAGCTCCGGATCCCCACGCCGCCGCCGTTCAAGAACCACGGCAACGAGATCGTCTCCGTCGCCGCGCTGGCGCGCTACCAGCAGGCGCAGGCCGAGGAGGGCGGCGCCTACGTGCTCACCGAGACCTCGGCGACGCAGCTCATCGTCGAGGACGGGCGCGTCGTCGGCGTGCGGTCGGGCGACAAGGGCCGCGGCAAGCAGGGGGAGGAGCTCGGCAACTTCGAGCCGGGCTCCGACATCAAGGCGCAGGCCACCGTGCTGGCCGAGGGCTGCTGGGGTCACCTGACCGGCCCGGCGATCCGCGAGTTCGGCCTGGCCGAGCACCGCGAGCCCCAGAACTGGGAGCTCGGGGTCAAGGAGGTCTGGAACGTCCCCAAGCCGCTGGACCGGGTGATCCACACGATCGGCCCGTGGCCGCTGAAGCTCAGCCACAAGTACCACCACACGGGCGGCACGTGGATCTACCCGATGAAGAACGAGAAGACCGGGCAGGACCAGGTCTCGATCGGCTTCGTCGCCGACCTCGACTACGCGGACGCGACGACCTCGGTCCACGACCTGCTGCAGGAGTTCAAGCTGCACCCGCTCGTCCGCTCGATCCTCGAGGGCGGCGAGCGCGTCGGCTGGGGCGCCAAGGCGCTGCCGGGCGGCGGCTACTGGTCGATGCCCAAGGTCTCGATGCCCGGCGCGGTGCTCGTCGGCGACTCGGCGGGCATGGTCAACACGACCGCGCTGAAGGGCGTCCACTACGCGATCAAGTCGGGCATGCTCGCGGCCGAGGCGATCTACGCCGCCCTGCGCCGCGGCGAGTCGGCCTTCGGCGCCTACGAGGACGCCGTCGAGGACTCGCTGATCGGCAAGGAGCTGTGGGAGGTCCGCAACACCCGCCAGCCGATGGCCCAGAAGGGCCTGATCAAGGGCGGGCCGCTGACCAACGTCCTGATCGCCACGAAGGGCAAGTTCCCCTCCGGGCGCCTGGCGGTGCACGCCAGCGACGAGACGCCGATGTTCATCGGCGACACGCGCAAGGGCTACCCCAAGCCCGACGGCAAGTACACGTTCGACAAGCTCTCGAGCGTCTTCATCACCGGCAACCAGACGCGCGACGACGCGCCGAACCACATCCGCGTCCAGAAGCGCGTGCCGCGCGTGGTGGCCGAGACGTGGCGCTGGATGTGCCCCGCCGGGGTCTACGAGATCCCCGAGGACCAGATGGAGGCCACCGAGGACGGGAAGGCCACCGAGCAGGTCGACGTGATCGTCAACTACACCAACTGCGTGCAGTGCGGCGCCATCACCGCCAAGGGCGGTCGCCTGACGACCCCCGAGGGCGGCGACGGGCCGCTCTACCAGATCATGTAGGGGGCGGGCGCCGAACCCGCCCGCGGCCGCCGCAACCGCGGCGGCCGGGCGGTGTTCTGTGGGCGGCCCCATGCGTCGACCCGTGCTCCTCGCCGCCGCCTCGGTGGCGGCCCTCGCCCTGCTGAGCCCCGCCTCGCCGGCCCAGGCGCGCGCCCACGCGCGCTCCGCCACGCCGCTGAGCGCGAAGGTCGAGACGTGCGCGACCGGCGCCGACGTCCCCTCGCGCTACGCGGTGTTCACCGGCTCGATGCCGCGCATCGCGCAGGCCACGACGCTGGCCATGCGCTTCGACCTCTACGCCGACGTCGCCGGCCACCGTGCCCGCCGGCTGAAGGGCGTCCCCAACTTCGGGGTCTGGGAGCGCTCGAGCCCGGGCGCGCCCGGCTTCGTCTACGACAAGCGCGTCGACGCTCTCGACCCGCTCGCGGCCTACCGCGTGCGCGTGTCGTTTCGCTGGTACGACGCCGACGGCGACGTGGTGCGCCGCGCGACCCGCACCAGCGGCGCCTGCCGGCAGCCCGACAAGCGGCCCGACCTGCAGGTGACCGGCATCGGCTTCGAGCCCGTCGCGGGCGATCCCGTGCTGACCCGCTACGCCGTCACGGTCCGCAACGCGGGCCGCGGCCCGGTGCCGGCCACCTCGCTCGTCGCCCTGCGGATCGGGGCCCTGCCGCTGGCGCCGCTGGCGCTCGCCCCGCTGCCCGCGGGCGCCGCGGCGACGGTCGTGTTCACCGGCCCCGCGTGCCTGCCGGGCAGCGTCGTGGAGGCGGTCGCGGACGCCGCCAAGGGCATCGTGGAGGCCGACGAGCGCGACGACGCCGCGGTCCGCGCCTGCCCCGTCGCGGGCGGCTGAGCGCCCCGGCCGGGCGCTATCCTGGAGGAGACCATGAAGACCGCCATCCATCCCGAGTACGTCGAGTCGCACGTCCGCTGCACCTGCGGCAACGAGTTCACGACGCGCTCCACCGAGCCCGAGATCCGCGTGGAGATCTGCTCGAACTGCCACCCCTTCTACACGGGCAAGCAGAAGCTCGTCGACACCGGCGGCCGCGTCGAGCGCTTCAAGCGCCGCGCCGCGCGGCGCGGCTCCCGCGCCTAGCAACCCGGCTCCAAACCGCTCAACCTGTGGGCGCCGAAGGCACCCCGGGGAGTTCGCCCATCAGCGTCCGCGCCCACGGCACGCCGGTCGGCGAACTCCCGACCGACGACGAAGTCGTCGGCGAACTCCCGACCGACAACGAAGTCGTCGGCGGACTCCCGACCGACCGCGTAGCCGTCGGCGGATTGCAAGCGTCCCGTGATGCGCCGGTCGGCGGCCAGGCCGTCCTGGAGGGCGTGATGATGCGCGGCGTCGCGAGCTGGGCCGTCGCCGTCCGCGCGCCGTCCGCCGAGCAGCTGGCCGAGCGCCGCGCAGAGGGCGAGGACGCCGTCGACCCCGAGGAGGCGGCCGGCGGCGAGATCGCCGTCCACGCCTTCCCGCTGACCTCGGTCCTGGCCCGCCACCGTCTGCTGCGGCTCCCGGTCCTGCGCGGCGTCGTCGCCCTGGGGGAGTCGCTCGGCATCGGCTTCAAGGCCCTCGGTATCAGCGCCAACGCGCAGCTCGGGACCGAGGACGAGGAGCTCTCGCCCGGCGTGTGGGCCGGCACGATCGTCCTGGCCGTCCTGCTCGCCGTCGGGCTGTTCTTCGTCGTGCCCGTCGGGCTGACGTCGCTGATCCGCGACCAGCTCGGCTCGGGCTGGCTGTTCTGGCTGGTCGAGGGGGCCGTGCGCACCGCGATCTTCCTGGCCTACATCACCGCGCTCTCGCGCCTGCGCGACCTGCGGCGCGTGTTCGAGTATCACGGCGCCGAGCACAAGACGATCTCCTGCTACGAGGCGGGGCTCGAGCTCACGCCGGCCAACGCCGCGCGCTTCAGCCGCCTGCACCCGCGCTGCGGGACGAGCTTCCTGCTGATCGTGATGATCGTGGCGATCTTCGTCTTCGCCCCGCTCGGGCTGCCGGCCTGGTACTGGCTGCTGGCGACCCGCGTCCTCGGCGTCCCGGTGATCGCCGGGATCTCCTTCGAGCTCATCAAGCTGACCGGCAGGCACCGGGCGCGGCGCTGGGCCAAGGTCGTCATGTGGCCGGGGATGCAGCTCCAGCGGCTGACCACGCGCGAGCCCGACCTCGACCAGCTCGCCGTGGCGGTCGCCGCGATGCAGGCCGTCCTCGCCACCGAGACCCCCGGCCTGACCGCCGCGGACCTCGTGGGCGTCGAGGTCGTGGCCTGACGGCCCGGCCGCCCCGGCCGGGCCGCCCCAGACTCCTAGACTCAGCGCCTCATGATCGAATCCCTCGTCGAGCAGATCGAGGCGCGGTTCGCCGAGCTCGAGCAGCTCATCGTCGACCCCGCCGTCCTCTCCGACCGGCGGCGCGCCGCGGAGGTCGGGCGGGAGTACGCGCGCCTGAAGCCCGCCGCCGCGCTGGGCGCGCAGTGGCGTCGCGCCATCGACGACGCGGAGGGCGCCGAGGAGCTGCTCGAGGAGGGCGAGGACCCCGAGGTCCGCGAGATGCTGGGCGCCGCGCGGGAGCGGATCGCCGAGCTCGAGGAGGCGATCCGCCTCGCCATGGTCGAGCACGATCCCAACGACGACAAGAACGTCATCGTCGAGATCCAGGGCGGCGCCGGCGGCGAGGAGGCCGGCCTGTGGGCGGGCGACGTGTACCGCATGCTCACGCGCTACGCCGAGCGCCGCGGCTTCACGACCGAGCCCCTGGAGTCCTCGGAGGGCAAGCACACCTTCGCGGTCAAGGGCGACGGCGCCTACTCGGTCTTCAAGTTCGAGGGCGGAACCCACCGCGTCCAGCGCGTGCCGGTCACCGAGTCGCAGGGGCGCATCCACACCTCCACCGCCACGGTCGCCGTGCTGCCGGAGGCCGAGGACGTCGACGTCCACGTCGACCCCAACGACCTCCAGGTCGACGTCTACCGCTCCTCCGGGCCGGGCGGGCAGTCGGTCAACACCACGGACTCCGCCGTGCGCATCACGCACAAGCCGTCGGGGATCGTGGTGTCGATGCAGGACGAGAAGAGCCAGCTCCAGAACCGCGAGAAGGCGATGCGCGTGCTGCGCGCGCGCCTCTACGAGGCGGCGCTGGCCGAGCAGCAGGCCGAGCTCGCCGCCGACCGCCGCTCGCAGGTCGGGACCGGCGACCGCGCCGAGAAGATCCGGACCTACAACTACGGCGAGCGCCGGGTCACCGACCACCGCATCAAGCACACCGCCCACAACCTCGACGCGGTGCTGCAGGGCGAGCTCGACGAGTTCACCGACGCCCTGAGCGCCGACGAGAAGCGCCGCCGCCTCGAGGCCCAGGCGGCCGCGTAGGCGAGGCCGGCATGGCGCTCACCGGCGTCCCCGTCCGCGAGGCGCTCGACAGCGCGCTCGTCGCCCTCCGGGCGGCCGGCGTCGACACCCCGCGCCTGGACGCGGAGGTCCTGCTCGCCCACGCGCTGGGGATCGACCGCACCCGCCTGGTCCTCGAGGCCGACCGCCCGGTGGAGGGCGCGGCCGTCCACGCCTTCCGCGAGGCGGTGCGCCGGCGCGCCGCCGAGCGGGAGCCGGTGGCTTACATCACGGGCACGCGCGGCTTCCGGCACCTCGACCTGCAGGTCGACCCGCGCGTCCTGATCCCGCGGCCGGAAACCGAGACGCTGGTGGAGGCCGCGCTCGAATTGCCGCACGGCGCGCGGGTCCACGACCTCGGCACCGGCAGCGGCGCGATCGCGCTGGCCCTCAAGCACGAGCGCCCCGACCTCGTGGTCAGCGCGAGCGACGCCTGCCCGGGCGCGGTGACCGTCGCGCGGGCCAACGCGCGGCGCCTCGGGCTGGACGTCGAGGTGCACCTGGCGCACTGGCTCGACGGGCTCGGGCTCGAGCTCGACGCGCTCGTCTGCAACCCGCCCTACGTGGCGGACGGCGACCGTGCGACGCTGGCCCCGGAGATCACCCGCCACGAGCCGGCCGCGGCGCTGTTCGCCGGCCCCGACGGGCTGGACGCCTATCGCGCGATCGCCCCGCTCGCGCCGGCCTGGGCGGCCTTCGAGGTGGGCGACGGCCAGGCGGCCGCGGTCGCCGGGCTGCTGGCCGCGGCCGGGCTGACGCGCGGGGAGGTCCGCCGCGACCTCGCGGGGATCGAGCGCGTGGTGGTGGCATGGCGGTCCTGACGCCGGCCGACGC
>JAICJK010000094.1 GCA_025928415.1 Solirubrobacteraceae bacterium
ACCAGGCCGGCGCCGTTGCCGAGGATGCCGATGTCGCCGTCGAGCTTGACGTAGGTGAGCCCGCGCTCGTGGGCCATCTGCTCCTGGGGGTCCTCGGCGCTCGGGTCGCGCAGCTCCGCGTTCTCGGGATGGCGGAAGAGCGCGTTGTCGTCCAGCGTCACCTTCGCGTCGAGCGCGGCGACCGAGCGCTCCGGCGTGACGATCAGCGGGTTGACCTCCACGAGCATCGCCTCCTCGGCGACGAACGTGTCGTAGAGCTGCTTGAGGAAGGCGCCGACGGGGCGGACGAGGTCGGCGTCGACCTTGCCCTCGAAGGCCAGCCGGCGGCCGTGGAAGTCCTGGAAGCCCATCAGCGGGTCGACGTGCAGCGTGGCGATCGCCTCCGGGGACTCCTCCGCGACCGCCTCGATGTCCATGCCGCCCTTGGTCGAGAACATGACCAGCGGCCGCTTGGCGGACCGGTCGAAGATGATCGACGCGTAGTACTCGGCCGCGATCTGCGACGCGCCCTCGACCCACAGCTCGTGGACGGTGAAGCCCTTGATGTCCATCCCGAGGATCGCCTCGGCGTGCGCGCGGGCCTCGCCCTGGTCCTCGGCGACCTTGATCCCGCCGGCCTTGCCGCGGCCGCCGATCTTCACCTGCGCCTTGACCACGCAGGGGTAGCCGATCGCGTCGGCGGCCGCGACCGCCTCGTCCACCGTTCGCGCGGGCCGGCCGGACGGCACCGGGATGCCCTGGCGGGCGAAGAGCTGCTTGCCTTGGTATTCGAGGAGATCCATGAGCGGGCGCGGACATTAGCGAGGTGTCAGAATGCCCGCCCTCATGGCCCTTCCCAGCAAGATCCAGTGGATCACCTTCGACGTCTACGGCACCCTGATCGACTGGGAGACCGGCATCTACGACGCCTTCCGCCGCGAGGCGGCCCGCGACGGCTTCACCCTCGGCGACCGCGACGAGATCATCGGGCACTTCCACGAGGTGTCGCGCGAGGTCGAGAGCGGCTCCTACGAGCTCTACGCCGAGGTCCTGCGCCGCACCGCGGTGGAGATCGCCAAGCGCATCGACTGGCCGCTGGAGCCCTCGCGCGCCGGCTTCCTGCCCGATTCCGTGCAGCGCTGGGCGCCGTTCAAGGAGACCGCGCCGCAGCTGCGGAAGTTCGTGGGCAAGTACCAGACGGGCCTGATCTGCAACGTGGACGACAAGCTCCTGGGGCAGACGCGGCGCCACATCCCCGGCGACTACGACCTCGTCGTCACCGCCCAGCAGGTCCGCTCCTACAAGCCCGACCCGGCGCACTTCAACGAGTTCGCCCGCCGGATCGGGACCAAGAAGGGCTGGGTGCACATCGCCGCCAGCCACTACCACGACGTCGAGCCCTGCCTGAAGCTGAAGGTCCCGGTCATCTGGGTCAACCGCTCGAAGGCCGAGCTCGAGCCGGGTCAGAAGAAGCCGACGGCCGAGGTCAAGTCGCTGCTCGACGCCGCCAAGCTGCTGGGCCTGTAGGGCGCGCGCCGCGTGCGCGTCGTCGGCCTGCACCCCGACGTCCTGGTCGCGACCTCGGCGGTCTACGCCACGACGTGCACGATCGTCCGCGGCGGCGACGAGGGCTTCGTCGTCGACTCGCCCGTGCTGCCCGAGGAGCTCGAGGTGCTGCCCTCGCTGCTGGAGCAGGCGGGCTTCGCCTTCAGCGGGCTGCTGGCCACCCACGGCGACTGGGACCACCTGCTCGGGCGCCTGGCCTTCGGCGGCGCCGCCCTCGGGGTGGCCGAGACGACCGCGGCGCGGCTGACCGGCGCGCCCGGCGCGGCGGCGCGCGAGCTGCGCGACTTCGACGAGCGCTTCTACGTCCGGCGCGCCGGGCCGCTGTCGCTCGGGAACGTCCAGGCGCTGCCGGTGCCCGGCAAGCTCGACCTGGGGCCCCACGAGCTCGAGCTGCACCCGGTCGAGGGCCACACCGAGGACGGCATGGCGATCTGGATCGCGCACGCGGCCGTGCTGGTCGCCGGCGACTACCTGTCGCCGGTCGAGATCCCGATGGTGCGCGACCGCGCGGCCTACCGGGCGACGCTCGAGCGCCTGCGCCCGCTCGTCGAGCGCGCCGCGCACGTCGTCCCCGGCCACGGCGACGTCCTCGACGGCGCGCGCGCGCTGGCCATCCTGCGCGAGGACCTCGCCTACCTGGAGGACTTCACGCTGCCGCTCGCGCGCCGCGACGCCGAGCAGCGGCGCATCGACGCGGCCAACCGCGAGCGGCTGGGGATCGACGCCGGCGGCTGAAGGGCGCCGCCGCGCCGCCGGCCCGCCGCCCGGCGGCCCTACGCGTCCTTGCCGGCGTCGAGGTGCTTGCGCAGGTAGAGGTCGCGGGCGCCGTAGGCGTTGTGGACGGCGCTGAAGCCGAGCGACTCGTAGAGCCCGACGGCCGCGGCGTTGCGCTCGTTGGTGTCGAGCTCCATGCGGCGCGCGCCGCGCTCGCGGGCGCGGGCGATCGCGCCCTCCATCAGCGCGCGACCCAGGCCCGCGCCGCGGGCCGCGGCGTCGACGTAGACGTCCTCCACCAGGCAGTCGAGGCCGGCGCGCCAGAGGCCGAAGCGGAAGCGGAGCTGCGCGACGCCCGCCGGCGGGGCGTCGTCGTCCGGCGCGGCGAGCACGTAGTCGGTGTTCGCGTCGTCGAGCAGGCGCTCCACGCCGGCCAGGAACGCGTTGTCCGACGGCCAGTCGAGGCCGTTGTGGTTGCGGAAGGCGATGAGCAGCCGGGCGACGGCCTCGGCTTCGCCGGGGCCGGCGACCCAGACGCGGGCCCGGGTGAGGGAGGGCATGCCGGCCAGCGTAGTGGTGGCGCCGCGCTACTCGGCGGCGGGGACGGCGGCGGTGATCCTCGCGATCGGCGCGCCGGAGGCGATCGCCTCGCCCTCCTTGACCATCAGCTCGGCGACGACGCCCGCCTTGTGGGCGGTGATCTCGTTCTCCATCTTCATCGCCTCGATGATGCAGATGAGCTGGCCCTCCTCGACGGCCTGGCCCTGCTCGACCAGGACCTTCCACATGTTGCCCTGCAGCGGGGCCTCCAGGAGATCGGCCCCACCCACCCCGCCCGCGCCGCTGGACTTGCGCTCGCCGCGGCGCGGCTTGGCCGCCGTGGCGGCGCCGGCGGGCGCCGAGCCGTTGGGCGTGCCCGCGCCGCCGAACGCCGGCCCGATGACCTTGACGTCGAAGCGCCGGCCGGACACCTCGACGGTGTAGGCCTGCTCGACGGTCGGCGCGTCCTGCGCGTCGTCCGCGCTCGCCTTCGGCGCCTTGGGGAACGCGAGCTGCTTGAGCCAGCCCTTGTCCTCCATCAGGTCGCGGCAGGTCTCGCCGCGCGCCCACTGCTCGGTGCGCAGCAGCGCGTCGTGGAACGGGAGCAGCGTCTTGAGGCCCCCGATCTCGTACTCGGCCAGCGCGCGCAGCATCCGCTGCGTGGCCTGCTCGCGGTCGGCGTCCCAGACGATGAGCTTGGCGACCATCGGGTCGTACAGCGGCGTGACCTCGCCGCCCGCCTCCACGCCCGAGTCGACGCGCACGCCGGGCCCGGTGGGCTCCTTGTAGTGGCCGATCCGCCCGGGCGCGGGAGCGAAGTTGCGCGCGGCGTCCTCGGCGTTGATGCGGCACTCGATCGCGTGGCCGCGCAGGACCACGTCGTCCTGAGCGTAGGACAGCTCGTGCCCGGCCGCGGCGCGGATGCCCTCCTTGACGATGTCGATGCCGGTGACCATCTCGGTCACGCAGTGCTCGACCTGCACGCGGGTGTTCATCTCCAGGAAGAAGTACTCGCCGGTCTCCGAGCTCAGCAGGCCCTCGATCGTGCCCGCGCCGACGTAGTCGACGGCCTTGGCCGCGTCGACGCCGATCTTCCCGATCCGCTCGCGCATGGCGTCGTCGACCAGCGGGCCCGGGGACTCCTCGATGACCTTCTGGTGGCGGCGCTGGATCGAGCAGTCGCGCTCGCCGAGGTGGATGACGTTGCCGTGCTTGTCCGCCAGGATCTGCACCTCGACGTGGCGGGGGTCGGGCAGGTAGCGCTCGAGGTAGACGGTCGCGTCGGAGAAGAACTTCTCGCCCTCGCGGGCGGCGCCCTCGAAGGCGCCCGGCAGCTCGTCCTCGGTCAGCGCGACGCGGAAGCCCTTGCCGCCGCCGCCGCCCGCGGCCTTCACGGCGACCGGGAAGCCGATGTCGGCCTTGATGATCGCCAGCGCGTCCTCGGCGGTCGCCACGGGCTCGGTCGTGCCGGGGACGATCGGCACGCCGGCCGCCTGCATCAGCTCGCGCGCGCGGGTCTTGGAGCCCATCGCGTCGATCGCGCTCGCGGGCGGGCCGATGAACGTGATGCCGGCCTCCTCGAGCGCCCGCGCGAAGGCCGCGTTCTCGGCCAGGAACCCGTAGCCGGGGTGCACGGCCTCGGCGCCGGACTCGCGTACGACCTCCAGGATCTTCGCCACGTTCAGGTAGCTCTCGGCCGGCGTCGCGGGGCCGAGCAGGTAGGCCTCGTCGGCGGCCTTGACGTGCAGCGCGTCGCGGTCGGCCTCGGAGTAGACGGCGACCGATGCGATCCCGAGCTCGCGGCAGGCGCGCGCCACCCGGATGGCGATCTCGCCGCGGTTGGCGATGAGGATCTTGGCGAACATGAGGGCGGGAACCCTACTCAACGGCCCCCGCCGAGAGCCGTCCGGGGCGGGGCGCGCTCAGCGGATCATCCCCGCGGCGACGGTCTCGTTCGTGGCCTCGTCGATGAGGATGAACGAGCCGGTCGCGCGGTTGTCCGCGTAGGCGTCGAACACGAGCGGCCGGGAGGTCCGCAGCCGCACGCGGCCGATGTCGTTCAGCGCGAGCTCGGCCGGGTCGCTCGCGCGGTGCAGCGCCTGGATGTCCAGCCGGTCGAGCAGGCCGTCGACGACCGCGCGCGCCGACGAGGTCGCCTGCTTGACGGCGAGGCGCGCGCCCGCGCGCAGCGGCTGCTCGGCCATCCAGCACACGTCGGCCTCGAGCTCGCGCTCGACGCGCGCGGCGCGCCCGGCGCCCGTCAGCACGTCGCCGCGCGAGGCGTCGACGTCGTCGGCCAGCCGCACGGTGACCGACATCGGCGCGAACGCCTCGTCGAGCGGCCCGTCCAGCGTGTCGATCGACGCGATCGTCGTCCGCACGCCGCCGGGCTGCACGGTCACCGGGTCGCCGGGGCGCAGCACGCCGCCCGCCACCTGCCCGGCGTACCCGCGGTAGTCGGCGTCGTGGTCGCGGATGACCCACTGGACCGGGAAGCGCACGTCGGCCAGGTTGCGGTCGGCGGCGACCTCGACCGTCTCCAGGTGCTCGAGCAGCGGCACGCCGCCGTACCAGGCCATCGCCGCGCTCGGCTCGACGACGTTGTCCCCGCGCAGCGCGCTGATCGGGATGAACGTCACGTCCTTGACGCCGAGCGAGGCGCGCAGCGCGCAGACGTCCCGGGCGATCGCGTCGAAGGTCTCCTCCGCGTAGCCGACGAGGTCCATCTTGTTGACGCAGACGACCAGGTGCGGGATGCCGAGCAGCGCGGCCAGGAAGGCGTGGCGCTTGGTCTGCTCGACCACGCCGTGGCGCGCGTCGATGAGGATCAGCGCGAGGTCGGCGGTCGAGGCGCCGGTGACCATGTTGCGCGTGTACTGCACGTGGCCCGGGGTGTCGGCCAGGATGAACTTGCGCCGCGCGGTCTGGAAGTAGCGGTAGGCGACGTCGATCGTGATGCCCTGCTCGCGCTCGGCGCGCAGGCCGTCGGTCACCAGCGACAGGTCCAGGCCGCCCGCGCCGTTGCGGCGCTCGGAGGCCATCTGCACCTGCTCGAGCTGGTCGGCGAGGATCGCCTTGGAGTCGAACAGCAGGCGGCCGATCAGCGTCGACTTGCCGTCGTCGACCGACCCGGCGGTGGCCAGGCGCAGCAGCGAGGTCGCGCTGGAGCGGTTCTCAGAAATAGCCGGCCACCTTCCGGTCCTCCATCGCGGCCTCGCTCACGCGGTCGTCGGCGCGCGTCTCCCCGCGCTCGGTGATCCGGGTGGCGGCGATCTCGGCCACGACGTCGTCCAGCGCGATGGCGCGCGACGCCACGGCGCCGGTGCACGACATGTCCCCCACGGTGCGGTAGCGCACCGACGCCGCGAACGGCTCCTCGCCGTCGATCAGCTCGACGTGGGGCGAGACGGCGTAGAGCATCCCGTCGCGGCGGAACACGTCGCGCTCGTGGCTGAAGTAGATCGAGGGCACCTCGAGGCGCTCGTCGGCGATGTACTGCCAGACGTCGAGCTCGGTCCAGTTGCTCAAGGGGAAGACGCGGACGTGCTCGCCGCGGCGGATGCGGCCGTTGTACAGGTTCCACAGCTCGGGGCGCTGGCGCTTGGGGTCCCACGAGCCGAAGTCGTCGCGGAAGGAGAAGATGCGCTCCTTGGCCCGCGCGCGCTCCTCGTCGCGGCGCGCGCCGCCGAACGCCGCGTCGAAGCCGTGCTCCTCGATCGCGTCGAGCAGCGTCGTGGTCTGCAGCCGGTTGCGCGACGCCCGCGGGCCGGTCTCCTCGACCACCCGGCCCCGCTCGATGGACTCCTGGACGCTGGCGACGATCAGCCGCTCGCCGAGCTCGGCGACGCGGCGGTCGCGGTACTCGATGACCTCGGGGAAGTTGTGGCCGGTGTCGACGTGCATCAGCGGGAACGGCAGCCGCCCGGGGCGGAACGCCTTCAGGGCCAGGTGCAGCAGCACGATCGAGTCCTTGCCGCCGCTGAACAGCAGCACGGGCCGCTCGAGCTCGGCGGCGACCTCGCGCATGACGTGGATCGCCTCGGCCTCCAGCGCGCGCAGGTGGGTCAGCTCGTGGCTCATGCGGGGACGGCCTCCGGGGGCGGGGTGCGGACGCGGTGCACGCCGGCGGCCGCCAGGCCGACGGCGACGGGCGCGGCGACGATCAGCCAGGCGGGGATGCCGGCCCCGGCCTTGGACAGCACGCCGAGACCCGAGCCGAGCAGCACGCAGCCGAGGATCGGCCGCAGGGCGGCGGCCGGGACGCGGTTGATCAGCGCGGTCCCGATCCACACCCCGGGCAGCGAGCCGATCAGGATGTTGGCCATCAGCGTCAGGTCGACGTTGCCCGTGGCCCAGTGCGCGAGGCCGGCCGTCCACAGCAGCAGCGCGGCGTGGAAGACGTCGGTGCCCACGACGCGGTGCGGCGTCAGGCGGAAGACGAGGATCAGCGCGAGGCCGATGAGCGCGCCGCTGCCGACCGACGTCCCGCCGACGAGCAGGCCCAGCACGAAGCCGATGCCCGCGGCCCCGGCGCGCACGCGCGCCGTCAGCTCGACCGTCTCGCGCTCGCGCTCGACGAGCCGCGGCATGAACAGGGCGCGCGCGAGGATCGAGGCGGCCACGACGAACAGCGCGATCGCGATGCCGGCCAGCAGCTTCGTGTCGAAGCCGCTGCCGTAGGCGTCGTGGAGCCGGTCGACGATCAGCACGCCGAGCAGCGACCCGGGGACCGAGCCGACGGCCAGCCACTTCGAGACGCCGACGTCGACCGTCCCCTTGCGCAGGTGGCGCCAGCCGCCGAGCGTCTTGGTGATCGCCCCGTAGGCGAGGTCGGTGCCGATCGCGACCACCGGCTGCACGCCGGCGAACAGCACGAGCAGCGGCGTCATCAGCGAGCCGCCGCCGATGCCGGTCAGGCCGATCAGCACGCCGACGCCCAGGCCGAAGCAGATGATGAGCGGGTCGAGCACGTCAGCTCAGAGGTGCAGGCCGCACTCGGTCTTGTCGGTGCCGGCCCAGCGGCCCTCGCGCCCCGCCCCCGGCAGCGTGCAGGGCGC
>JAICJK010000506.1 GCA_025928415.1 Solirubrobacteraceae bacterium
GATCGGGTAGGCCTTGGGCCCTGGCGCGTCGATCGTCGAGATGCCGAGATCGGCCGGCACGTCGAGGCCGTCGCCCGCGGCCGACGTCGAGTCGAGCGTCGGGGCGACGTAGGCGCCCGACCGGTTCCTGACGTCCGCGAACGTGAAGCCGTTCTGCAGCGCGTAGGCCTGCTCGACGTAGCCGATCGCGCCGTCGGTCTGCTTGACCTGGCCCGCGACGCCGTCGTTGCCCTTGGCTCCGGTGCCCGTCGGCCACTTGATGTCCTTGTCGACGCCGGGGCCGCTCTTCCACTCGGGCGAGTAGCCGGCGAGGAACTGGGTGAAGCCCTTCGTGGTCCCCGAGGAGTCCGACCGGTGGACGACCGTGATGTCCTCGTCCGGCAGGCGGAGGCCGGCGTTGAGCCTGGCGATGGCCGGGTCGTCCCACTTGGTGACCTTGCCGAGGTAGATGGCGGCGGCGGTCGCGCCGTCGAGCCTCAGCCCGGACTTCACGCCGCCGAGGTTGTAGGACAGCGTGATCGCGCCGAGCGCGATCGGGACCTGGATCGCCGGGCCCTTCAGCTTGGCCGTGTCCTCCGCGGCGAGCGCGGGGTCCGAGCCGGCGAAGTCCACGGTGCCGGCCTGGAGCTGGGAGACGCCGGCGCCGGAGCCGATGCCCTGGTAGTTGATCGTCAGGCCGCGCCCCTCGAGGGGGCCGGCCACCTGCTGGTAGATCGGGGCGGCGAAGGTCGAGCCCGCGCCGTCGAGGGTGGCGGCGACGGCGCCCGGCGCCTTGCCCGCGCCGGCCGCCGTGGCCGTGTCGTCGTCGTTGGTGCTGCCGCAGGCCGCGACGCCGAGCGTGAGCGCTCCGGCGCAGGCGGCGGCGAGCCACTTGATCGTGGTCACGTTGCCTCCGTGGTCGGTGTCGGGATCAGCTAGGCGGCGGTCGCCGCGGTGGGCGCCGGTGCGCCCGCGCCGAGCAGCTGCCGGGCGATCGTCGCCAGCGCGACGAGCCCGGGGCGGTGGGAGGGCTCGATCTCGAGCATCAGCGGCGCGCGGTGGGCGCGCAGCGCGCCGGCGACGCGCTCCCAGGGCAGCGTCCCGCTGCCCGGGGCGAGGTGCAGGTCCAGCCGCAGCGGGTCGACGCCCAGGGCGCCGAGCTGGTGGCGGCGCGCGCCGAGGTTGTCGTGCAGGTGGAACAGGACGACGTCGCCGGCGACCGCGCGCAGGACCGCTTCGATCCCGAGGCCCCCGAGCGCGGCGGTCAGGTGCGCGTGGCCGAGGTCGAGGAGCATCCCGACGCCGGGGCTGTCCACCGCGCGGACGAGGTCGCGGATGCCGATCGGGTCGTGCGAGAGGCGCGCGGGCCCCGGCCACACCGGGGCGAGGTTCTCGACGGCGATCGTGATGCCCAGCGCGGCCGCGCGCGCCCCGTGCTGGCGCAGCGAGCGCTCCTCGGCCCGGGCGCGCTCCGCGACGCGCTCGTGCACGCCGCCGTAGTTGCGCCCGTGGTAGACGACGAGCTCGGCGCCGGCCTCGCAGGCGTAGTCGAGCAGGCCGCGGACCGCCCGGTCGCCGGCCAGGGTGCCGGCGCTCAGCTCGTCGGGGCCGTGGACGAGCAGGCGCAGCCCGCTCGTGTCCAGCGTGGCGCGCAGGGCGCGCGCGTGGCGGCGGCACTGCTCGCGGTCGGCGAGGACGGCCGCGGGCGGCGTGTGGAGCTGCACCCAGGCGAACCCGGCGGCCTCGACGGCCTTCAGCGCCGGCGCCGTGGGCCAGTGGTTGCGATGGACGTCGAGGCCGAGGCGCTCGTCGATGGCGCCGGGCTGCATCTGCAGCATGTTCTGATCGTTCATGGCCGCAGCGTGACCGCCGGCGCGGGGGATGATGTGAAGAAGTCGTGACGCGTGGCGCGGCGCTCGCTCGGGTATCGACAAGGCCACGGACGTCGATCGGGAGGAGCGGGGCGCAGATGGTCATCGGAGCGATCGTGGCGGTGTGCATCCTGCTGCTGATCCTGGGCTTCCTGGTCCCGCGGCTGTCGCGGGGGCCCGAGCGGGGCGTGGAGCGCGGGCTCGGCCTCGGCGGGCGGGCGGGAGCCAAGGCGCCCGGGCCGATCGGGCGGCTGCTGTCGAAGTCGTTCGGGACCAGCTCGCGCGCCGCGGCCAAGAGCGCCTCGACGGGCCGCCGCGGGCGCGGCAAGCTGCCGCTGTAGGCGCGCGCCGCCGCGGGCGGGCGTCAGGCGCCGGCCGGGGCCTTCTCCTCGAAGGCCTCGAGCGCCGCGTAGGCCTCCTCGACGGCGCGCCTGGCCGCGGTGTGGCGCGCGGTCGCCTTGGCCGCGTCGTACTGGTTGGCCCAGTGGCTCGGGTCGGCGAGCTCGTCCTCCAGACGGGCCAGCGCGGCCTCGGCGTCCTCGATCGCCTGCTCGAGGCGGCGCTGGTCGCGCAGGCGGTTCTTCGACGGCGCGGCGGGGGCCGGCCCGTGCGCCTCGCCGGCCTTCCGGGCCGGCGCGGACGGCGC
>JAICJK010000661.1 GCA_025928415.1 Solirubrobacteraceae bacterium
ATCATCCCGTGGGACATCGGGCCGCTGCGCCAGCAGGACGGCAGGACGATGGGCACGCCGATCCCGCCCGTCGACAACCTCCCCGTCACGCAGGGCCAGGACCCGCACGACTACGTGATCGAGCACTCGCCGCTGCAGCGCAAGCAGATCGCGCGCTACATGGAGGACGGCACGATCATCGAGGTCTGCGGCGGCGAGCCGTGCCGCACGCCGGACTGGGCCGGCCCCTGAGAGGCCCGGCCGCCTCAGCCCTCGCGCTGGTAGGTGTTCTGCAGCTCGTCCTGGACGATCACCGCGGGCTTGTGGGCGGCCGTCGTGGTCAGCACGATCGGGTGGCGCAGGACGCGCACGCGGTAGTGCCAGCCGGCCGGCGGCTTGATGCGGCGGCCGAGGCGCGGGAGCGCCGCGGCCTTGAGGTGCGGGTCGACGATCTGGGAGTAGGCCTGCATCACGTAGCGCGTGCCGTCAGGCGCCACGAGCTCGTAGACCGTGCGGCCCTTGTCCCACGTGAAGGTGTTGTCGCGGTAGATCGTGCGCGGCGTGTACGGCGTCTGGACCAGACCCGCGGCGGTCGTGATCTTCAGCTTGGCGACCAGCCGCAGGCGCATCGCGTGGAAGCGGCGCACCGGACCGGGCGCGGGCGTGAACGCGCTGTCCATGAGCCAGTGGCGGGGGCCGTTGAGGACGATCCCGATGGCGCCCAGCTCGGTCTTGAGCTCGTTCGCGTCGAAGGCCTTCCACTGCGCGCTGGGGCAGCGGCTCAGGCCGATCGTGTTGTAGACCTTCACCGTCACGGCGGGCAGCGCGCCGCTGAGCACGAAGATCTCGCAGTAGCGGACGCCGTGCAGGCCGGTCGCGCCGCGTCCTTTGGCGTCGTGGATGGGCTGTGGGGACGCCGGCGCTCCGGCGGCCAGCGCCCCGGCCACGGCGACGGCGGTGACGAGGGCGCACAGCGGCGCGCAGCGGCGGTGGTTCATCGCGTCTGACCTCCGGCCCGGTCGGGGGGCGAGAGGGCCTCGAGCAGCCGGGCCAGCCGCTCGAGGTCGGGCTCCTCGCCGATCGTGATCGGCGTCCAGACCAGCGCGATGCCGATCTCGACCAGCAGGTCGGGCGTCTCGGGCGCGTAGCTGCCGGGCTCCGCGTGCGCGGCGAGCGCCCGGGCGACCCGCGCGCGCATCCCGCTGCGGATCCGCCCCTCGGGGGCCAGCAGCACGCGCAGCGCCATGCCCGGCTCGGTGCGGGCGAAGTGGCGGGCCGGGCGGTGCGTGCTCGTCAGGACCGCGAAGCGCTGCACGGTCGCCAGGAGTCCCGCGATCCCGGCCCCGCCCGTCTCGCGCTCGGCCAGGCCCCACGCGAGGTCGGTCAGGTCGCCGATCACCGCGCTGAGCAGCTGCTCGCGGTCGCCGATCCAGCGGTAGAGCGTCGTGCGCCCGACGCCGAGGTCCTTGGCGATGCGCTGCACGTCGACGCGCTCGCAGCGCAGGAAGAGCGCCTGCGCGAGGAGCAGGGCGTCGGCGCGCGACGGGCGGCTCCCGGGCTGCGCGGCAGCGGTCGTGGGCGCC
>JAICJK010000386.1 GCA_025928415.1 Solirubrobacteraceae bacterium
GGCCGCTCGGGCACCCGCAGGTCCAGGGCGGTGGCGCCGGCGGACGACGGATCGGCCAGCACGGCGACCGCGGCGGCCCACTTGGCCGCCAGGCGGTCCGTACCGCCGAAGACCAGCTGCGGCCCGGCGCTCAGGCGCGCCGTCAGGCCCTTGGGGCCCATGAAGACCTTGCCGACGCGCATCCGCAACGGGCGCGGCGCCGCGGCGAGCAGATGGACCTCGGCGAGCACCCGGCGGTCGCGGACGCGGTCCCCGGGCAGCGCGCCGCGCACGGTCAGCGTGGGCAGCGAGCCGGCGGGCGCGCCGCTGAGCAGCAGGCCGCTCGCGGCGACCGGGACGCGGCGGCCCCCGACGGCGATCGCGCCGACCGCGTCGTGCTCGACGACCTCGACGCGCAGGCGGTGCGGCAGCGAGGGGTGCACGCGGACGTCCTGGACGATCGGGAAGCCGGCGAGCGCCTTGCGCAGGGCGTCCGTGTCGACGTGCAGGGTGGTCATGCCGCTCGCGGCCTGCTCGACCGCGCGGCGGATCTGGGCGGCCTGCGGCCCGTCCGCCCCGGTCACGGTGACCTGGCGGACGCCGACCAGCGGCGAGTCGCGCAGCCACAGCCAGCCGCCGAGCAGGACGGCGATCAGGGCGGCGGCGATGAAGAGGAGCCGTGCGGGGGGCCGGGGGACGCGGCCCGCCCGCACGGGCAGGCGGCGCGCCTGCAGGCGGGGGAACGGAACGGAGGGTGCGCCCATCGGGTCCGGGGTTCGACGCGCGCCCGGGTTCCCCTACCCGCCGGCCGCGCCCCCGGACGCGCCGGCGGCCAGGCGCCGCCCGAGCACGTGGACGTCGCCCGCCCCCATCACCAGGCACAGGTCCCCGGCCCGCAGCCGCGGCCCGAGGACCTGCTCGGCGGTGGCGAAGTCGCGCAGCCACAGCACCTCGTGGCCGGGGCGGGCGTCGGCCACCGCCTCGGCGATCCGCAGGCCGCTCACGCCGGGGAAGTCCGCCGCCCGCTCGCGCGCGGGGTAGACCTCGAGCACGGCCGGGAGGTCGGCCGCGGCGAGCGCCGCCCCGAACTCGGCGGCCAGCGCCGCGGTGCGCGAGAACAGGTGGGGCTGGAAGACGGCGACCACGCGCCCGCCGGCCACCGTGCGGGCCGCCGCGATCGTCGCCGCCACCTCGGTCGGGTGATGGGCGTAGTCGTCGACCACCTGCGCGCCGGACGCGGTGGTGCCCAGGCGCTCGAAGCGCCGCCCGGCGCCGGGGACCGTGGCCAGCGCGGCGGCGGCCTCGTCGCGCCCCACGCCGGCGAGCGCCGCGGCTTCGAGCGCGGCGGCGGCGTTGCGCTGGTTGTGCTCGCCGGGGACCAGCAGCGCGAGCGGCGGGTCGGGCAGGTCGAAGGCGATCGACGGGCGGTCGCGCCGCAGGGCCAGCACGTCCGGGCGGTCCCACAGGACGGCGTGCGCAGGCGCCGCCAGGAACGCGCGGAAGACCGCGCGGACCTCCTCCAGCGACCCGTAGGTCGCGTGGTGGTCGAGCTCGACGTTGGTCACGACGGCCACCTCGGCGTGCAGCGCGAGCATCGAGCGGTCGGACTCGTCGGCCTCGACCACGAGCCACTCCCCCGCCCCCCACGCCGCGTTGCGCCCCGTGCTGCGGACCTCGCCGCCGACGAGGTAGGCCGGGTCGCGGCCCGTCTGCACGAGCACGTGGGCGAGCATCGAGCTCGTGGTGGTCTTGCCGTGGGCGCCGGCGACCGCGATCGTCCGCTTCAGCGCGCTGAGCTCCGCCAGCAGCGCGGCGCGCGGGACCTCGCGCAGGCCGCGCTCGCGAGCCGCCGCGCGCTCCGGGTTGTCGGGCGGGACGGCGCTCGAGTAGACGACCTCCGCGGCCTCGCCGGCGGGGACGTTGCCCGCGGCGTGGCCGACGTGGACGGCGACGCCCAGCGCCCGCAGCGCGTCGAGGGCCGGGCCCTCGGCGCGGTCGGACCCCGACACGCGGGCGCCGAGCGCCACCGCGGCGGTCGCGTAGCCGCTCATCCCGGCGCCGCCGACCCCGATGAGGTGCAGCTCGCGCCCGGCCCACGGGCCGCTCAAGGGGTCGCGCTCCCGCGCAGCAGCGGCTGCACGACCGACGGCGCCCTGCGGAACGGCTCCTGGCGCACGTCGTGCAGCGCGAAGCCGGCCGCGGCGATGAGCTCCCCGGTCGGGCGGTTGACGTTGCAGCCGTGCGCCACGCGCCGCTGGATCGGGTTCCAGAGGTCCTGCCGGCGGGCGCGCCGCGGGTCCGGGTGGCGGACGTGCTCGAGGAACAGCAGGCGCCCGCCCGGCGCCAGGACGCGCCGCACCTCGCCCAGCGCGGCGGCGACGTCCGGCACCGTGCACAGCACGAGCGTGCAGACGACCGCGTCGACGGAGCCGTCCGGGACGGGCAGGGCGGCCGCCGGCGCCACCAGGACCTCGGCGGGCAGCCCGGACGCAGCGGCGCGGGGGCGCAGCCGGCGGGCCATCGGCGCCTCGGGCTCGGCGAGCAGCAGGGCCTCCAGGCCGGGCGGGTAGTGGGCGAGGTTGACGCCCGTTCCTGCGCCCAGCTCGAGCACGCGCCCGCGCGCGCCGGCCAGCAGCTCGGCGCGCAGCGCGCCGAGGCCCTCGCGCTCGGCGTCGGCCATCATCCGGTCGTAGACCGCGGCGAAGACGCGCCCCCACGCCCGCTGCAACATCCCGCTCATGACCCGACCCCTGTGCGATGTTCGCGCAACGCGATGTTCGCGCAACGAACTCGCAACGCCGGCGCCAGCCGGCCCGAACTCGCAATGCTTCGGCGCAGCCGAAGCACGCTCATGCGCCCGCCGCGTTGAGGACCTCGCGCGCGATGTCCCGCGCGGCGTGCGGGCGCGCCAGCGCCGCGGAGGCGGCGGCCATCGCCGCCAGGCGCGACCGGTCGGCCAGCAGTGCGCCGACCTCGTCGCGCACGCGCTCCGGGGACAGCTCGGCGTCGTCCACGACGACGGCCGCGCCGCCCTGCGCCATCCAGCGGGCGTTGCCCGCCTGGTGGTCGGCGGCCGCGTGCGGGTAGGGCACGAGGATCGCCGGGCGCCCGTGGGCGGCGATCTCGAAGATCGAGCCGCCGGCCCGCGCCAGGCACAGCTCGCAGGCCGCCAGCGCGTCGCCGAAGCCGTCGATGTAGGGGCGCAGGTCGTACCACGGCCCCGGGACCCGGCCCGCGAGGGCCGCGTGGTCGCGCACCCCGCACGCGTGGAGCACCCGGAACCCCGGGTCCTGCGGCCAGGCCGCGATCGCCGCCTCGTTGATCGAGCGGGCCCCGAGCGAGCCGCCGAAGACCAGCAGGCACCTGTCCTCCGGCGCCAGGCCGAAGCGCGCGCGGGCGGCGGCCCGGTCGCTGACCGGCGGCGGCACGGGGCGGCCGGTGACCCGGTAGCGCGCGCCGGTGCGCCCGGCGATCGGGAAGGCCAGGCAGACGCGCCGCGCGCGGCGCGCGAGCAGCC
>JAICJK010000438.1 GCA_025928415.1 Solirubrobacteraceae bacterium
CCGCGGGCAGGACGATGTGGCGCAGCCCCGACCGCGCCGATCCGGCGGCGGTCCCGAGGTCGCGCTCCTCCGCGGCGTAGGCGCCGCGGTCGAGCAGGTCGGGCTCGACGTCCTCCAGCCGCACGATGCCCGGCGGGCGCTGCGCCGCGGGCTCCGGCACGTCGAGCGGGCCGACGGCGGCCTCGGCGGCGAAGGGGTGCGGCGCGTCGACGGGGACCCAATGGGGGCCGGCCCACAGGACCTGCGCCCGCGGCAGCCAGGTCAGGTGCGTGCGCGAGCCCTCCGCGAAGGCCAGGACCGACAGGCCCTCCGGGCCGGCCACCAGCGTGTGGGCCTCCCGCCCGGAGCGGTGCGCGATGCAGTCGCCGGGCCCCACGCGGTGGGTCCGGCCGTCCTGCCAGGACAGGCCCGCACCCGCCAGGACGTAGAACAGCTCCTCCTCGTCGCCGTGGACGTGGACCGGCATGTTGCGGGCCCCCGGCGGGATGTCGTAGCGGCTCAGCCCGACCCCGTGCGCGCCGGCCGCGGCGCCCAGCCGGCGGCGCGCGGCGCGCAGCTCGCCGTGCTCGTAGGAGGACGCTGCGACGTCGTCGACGTGCGTGAGGTGGGGATGGGGTGCCATCCGGCGGCGATGGTATTGACCCTGGCGCGCGGGGAGGAGAACGCCGCGCGGGCAAGAAAGACGCGTCGGATCGGTTCCATCCGAGCGACCGGAGCACCCTGTGGAGAGCCCCAACACCGTCAAGGTCATCGCCTTCGCCAACCAGAAGGGCGGCGTGGCCAAGACGACGACCACCCTCAACCTCGCCGTGGCCTTCGCCGAGAAGGGCTTCCGCGTCCTCTGCGTGGACATGGACCCGCAGGGCAACCTGACGATGTCCCAGGGGATCGACCCGGACACCCTCGAGGAGTCGATGTACGACGTCCTCGTGCACGACGTCCCGATCCGGCAGGTCATCCGCCGCCGCGAGATCGACGTGGCATGCGCGTCGATCGACCTCGCCGGCGCCGAGATCGCGATGTCCACGAAGATCGGCCGCGAGCGCTCGCTGGAGAAGGCGCTGCGCGCGATCGGCGACGACTACGACTTCGTCTGCATCGACACCCCGCCGAGCCTCGGGCTGCTCACGATCAACGCGCTGACGGCGGCCGACAAGGTCATCGTCCCCGTGCAGTGCGAGTATCTGTCGATGCGCGGGCTGATCCAGCTCCAGAACACGCTCCACATGATCCGGGAGAACCTGAACCCGGACGTGGCGATCGAGGGCATCCTGCCGACGCTCATGGACACGCGGACCACGCACGCGAAGGAGGCGATCGAGATCCTCGAGGAGAACTTCGGCGATCGCGTCTTCGCGTCGCGGATCCGCAAGACCGTGCGCTTCGCCGAGGCGCCCGTCAAGGGGATGTCGGTGCTCAAGTACGATCCGGACGGCATGGCCGCCCAGTCCTATCGCGATCTCGCGAAGGAGGTTCTCGCCCATGGCAAGCGGTAAGCGCGCGAGCATGCGGGAAGGCCCGCTCGCGGCACTCTTCCGCAGGACCGACGAGGCCGGGGACCTGACCGCGGACCCGGCACAGGCGCGCGAGGACCGCGGGGAGCAGCGCGCGGAGGACCGCGAGGAGACGCGCGCCGAGGCGCGCGAGCGCGCGGAGACCCGCCGCGAGGCGCGCGACGAGCCGCGCCCGGAGGCCCGCGAGGCCCGCGACGAGCCGCGCGCGGAGGCCGCCGAGGCCGCCCCGTCCGCGTCGACCGCCGCCGGGCGGCGCCGCGAGCGCGACTACCCGCACCCGGGGCTCGGCTCGCACGAGGAGCCGCCCGTCGAGGAGCGCCGCATCCCCACGCCCCAGGAGCGGCTGCGCCACGCGTTCAGCTCCGAGCTGCCGGACAACATCATGGAGCCGCCCCGCCGCACCGCGGCGCCCGAGGCGCGGCGCCCCGCCGCGCCGGTGCGCGACCCGTTCGCCCAGGGCGACCACGAGGCGGGCTGGGGCGAGGCCAAGCCGGCCGGCCAGCCCGTGCTGCGCGTCGTCGGGGTCGGCGGCGCCGGCGTCAACGCCGTCAACCGCATGGTCGAGGCCGAGGTCGTGGGGGTCGAGTTCATCGCGATCAACACCGACGTCCAGTCCCTCCAGCAGTCCACGGCGGACATCACGCTGCACATCGGCCCGCAGGTCACGCGCGGCCTCGGCGCCGGGTCGGACCCGGAGCTCGGGCGCGCGTCGGCGATGGAGGAGTACGACAAGATCAAGGCGCTGCTCAAGGGCGCGGACATGGTCTTCATCGCGGCCGGGTCCGGCGGCGGCACGGGCACGGGCGCGGCGCCGATCGTGGCCCGCATCGCGCGCGAGATCGGCGCGCTCACCGTCGGCATCGTCACCAAGCCGTTCGGCTTCGAGGGCTCGCGCCGCTCCGCGGCGGCCGACGTCGGCATCCGCGCGCTGGGCGAGGAGGTCGACACGCTCATCGTCGTGCCGAACAACCGCCTGCTCAGCGTCCTGGACAAGCAGACCTCGATGGTCGACGCGTTCCGCGTGGCCGACGACGTCCTGCGCCAGGGCGTCCAGGGCATCTCGGACCTCGTCACGCTCCCCGGCCTGATCAACCTCGACTTCGCCGACGTGCGGACGATCATGTCCGAGGCGGGCGACGCGCTGCTCGGGATCGGCATGGGCGTGGGCGAGAACCGCGCCACCGACGCCGCCCATGCCGCGGTCGCCTCGCCGCTGCTGGAGACCTCGATGGAGGGCGCGCGCAAGATCCTGCTGTCGATCACCGCGGGCGACGACCTGTCGCTGTGGGAGGTCAACGAGGCGGCCAAGGCGGTCGCCGAGGCCGCGCACCCGGAGGCGAACATCATCTTCGGGGCGATGGTCGACGAGCGCCTGGACGACCAGGTGTGGGTCACCGTCGTCGCGACGGGCTACACGGACGCCGCCCCGCGGCGCCCCGCGCGCCCGCCGCTCGAGGAGCCCGCGGGCGAGCCGCGCGTGCAGCGCCGCGCGGACGCCGAGCGCACCCGCGA
>JAICJK010000173.1 GCA_025928415.1 Solirubrobacteraceae bacterium
ACCAGCAGCAGGTCCCGGTGCTCGGGCCGCAGGAAGCGCTCGGCCACGGCGTGGTCGAGGAACGTCGCCAGCCCGTCGTAGAAGCCGCGCACGTTCAGCAGCCCGCAGGCCTTGCGGTGCATCCCGAGCTGCGCCCAGGTCACGATCTCGAAGAGCTCCTCGAAGGTCCCCAGCCCGCCCGGCAGCGCCAGGAAGCCGTCGGACAGGTCGGCCATCAGCGCCTTGCGCTCGTGCATCGAGTCGACGGTGCGCAGGTCGGTCAGGCCCAGGTGGGCGATCTCGCGCTCGAGCAGCGCCTTCGGGATGACCCCGGTGACCTCGCCGCCCGCCTCCAGGACGGCGTCGGCCAGCGTGCCCATCAGCCCGGCGCGCGCGCCGCCGTAGACCAGGCCGATCCCGCGCCGGGTCAGCAGCTCGCCGAGCTCGCGGGTGCACGCGGCGTACGCCGGGTCGCCCCCGGGCGAGGAGCCGCAGAACACGCACAGGCGGCGGATGGCCTGCTCAGCCACGATCGGTGAGCAGCGCCCGCACGGCGACCACGCCCGCCTCGATCGTCGACCGCCAGTCGCGGTCCGGGTCGCCGAGCATCCGCAGCGCGATCCCGTCCCCCAGGCCGAAGAGGATCTCCGCGACCGCGGCGGGCTCGGCCCGCAGCCGCAGGACGCCCTCGGCCTGCTTGGCGGCCAGCAGCCCGGCGACGTGGTCGCGGGCCCGCGAGACGAGCTCGGCCCACTCGGCGGCGATGTCGGCGTTGCGGCGCGACAGCGTGAACAGCTCGAAGGACAGCGCGATCAGCTCGGGGTCCTCGCGGACCCAGCGTTCGAGCGACTCGCGCAGGAAGCCGATGAAGTCCTCGGCGCTCGACGCGCGCGCGAGCTGGGCCTCCAAGGCCGCCATGCGGACGTCGCTGTCGCGGCGGACGACCTCGGCGAGCAGCCGCTCCTTGGTCCCGAAGTAGTAATGCAGCAGGCCCCGCGAGACGCCGGCCTCGCGCGCGACGTGGTCGAAGGTCGCTCCCGAGACGCCGCGCCGCGCCACCGACAGCCGCATGGCCTCGACGATGCGCTGGGCCTTCTCGCCGTCGATCGGACGCGTGTGGGTGGCCGCCTCCATCGCGCCATCGTATCCCCGCGCGCCGGGCGGGCCGGTGCCGGCCCCACAACGACGAAGGGCGCCCGGCGGGCGCCCTTCGGACGGACTGGCGGGCGGCCGCGGCTAGGCCGCCGGGGCCGCGGTCGGCGTCGTGGTGGAGGTGTAGTCGAACTCCTCCTCCTTGCCGAACAGCGCGTCGAGCACCTTGTTGCGCAGGTCGCTGGACACCCCCAGGGCGATGCCGGTCCCGATGGTGAGCAGCATCAGCTTGCGCAACAGGCCGCCCTTGCGCTTCTTGCGCGGCTTCGGCGACTTCGGGGCGTCCATCAGCGCGGAGCCCACGTCGCGGAGCGCGTCCGCCGCGCTCTGCAGGTCGCGGTGCAGCTTCTTGTCGTCGACGAGCTTCTTCGGCAGGTCCTTGCCGCTGCTCAGGCGCTGGAAGGCGCTCTGCGCGGACTCGTAGGCCACGCGCACGTTGTCACGGAGGTCGTCGTCCTCCACCACGCGCTGCAGGTAGGGGTTGGACTTGACCGCCGAAACCGCCTCCGCGGCCGTTGCGCCGGCCGCCACGGCCTTCTTCTTCTTCGCCATCCGTCGGCTCACCTCACATCGCTGTGGTCTGGGTAGGCGCGAGTCTATACCCGGATCGCGACCCGGATCACGGGCGCTCGAGCGCGATCTCCAGGACCTCGTCGATGTCCCGGACGAAGCGGAAGTCGATCAGCCGGCGCAGGTGCTCGGGGATGTCCTCGATGTCGCGCTCGTTGAGCTCCGGGGCCACGACGCAGCCGATGTCCGACCGCTGCGCGGCCAGCGCCTTCTCCTTGAGGCCGCCGATCGGCAGCACCTGGCCGGTGAGCGTGATCTCGCCGGTCATCGCGACGTCGTCGCGCACCGGCCGGGCCGAGAGCAGGGACACGAGCGCGGTGGCCATCGTGACGCCCGCGCTCGGGCCGTCCTTGGGGATCGCGCCCGCGGGGACGTGGACGTGCAGGTCGTGCTCGGCGAACCAGTCGTCGCCGAGGCCGGGCGCCAGCTCGTGCACGTGCGCGCGGACGTAGCTGAGCGCCGCCTGGGCGGACTCCTTCATGACCTCGCCGAGCTGGCCGGTGATCGTCAGGCGGCCCTTCCCGCTGAACGCCGTGGCCTCGATGAACAGCACGTCGCCGCCCACCGGGGTCCAGGCCAGGCCGGTCGCGACGCCGGGCTGGCGGGTGCGGCGCTTGGCCTCCGGGAAGAAGCGCGGGCGGCCGAGCAGCTCGTGGACGCGGGCCTCTCCGACGCTCGTGCGCCGCACGCGGCCGTTGGACGGCCCCTCGGCGATCTGCCGGGCGACCTTGCGGCACATGCTGCCGATCTCGCGCTCCAGCCCGCGCACGCCCGCCTCGCGGGTGTACTGGGCGATGACCGTGCGCAGCGCCGCGTCGGAGATCGAGATCCACGACTTGCGCAGGCCGTTGCGCTCGACCTGCCGCGGGACGAGGTAGCGGCGGGCGATCTGGAGCTTCTCGTCCTCCGTGTAGCCGGCGAGCTGGATGATCTCCATGCGGTCGCGCAGCGGGCCGGGGATCGTGTCGAGCGTGTTCGCCGTCGTGACGAACATGACCTGCGACAGGTCGAAGGGCACGTCGAGGTAGTGGTCACGGAAGGTGGCGTTCTGCTCGGGGTCGAGGACCTCGAGCATCGCGGACTCCACCCCCCCGCCGCCGCGCAGGTCGGAGCCCATCTTGTCGATCTCGTCGATCATGAACAGCGGGTTGACCGAGCCCGCGTCGCGCAGCGCGCGGATGATCGTGCCGGGCATCGCCCCGATGTAGGTGCGGCGATGGCCGCGGATCTCGGCCTCGTCGCGCACGCCGCCGGCGCTGATGCGCTCGAACTCGCGGCCCAGCGCGCGGGCGATCGAGCGCCCGAGCGACGTCTTGCCGACGCCGGGAGGCCCGACGAAGCAGAGGATCGAGCCGCGCGGGGCCCGTCCGCGCGCCCCCATGAGCTGCCGGACGGCGAGGAACTCCAGGATGCGGTCCTTGACCTGCTCGATGTCGTAGTGGTCCTCGTCGAGGATCTCGCGCGCATGCTGGAGGTCGAGGTCGTCCTCGGTGTGCCTGCCCCACGGCAGCGAGGCGATCCACTCCAGGTAGGTCCGGATCACGCCGTGCTCGGCGGCCGCCGGCGGCAGGTGCTCGAGGCGGCGCAGCTCCCGGTCGGCCTGGCGGCGCACCTCCTCGGGCAGCTGGACGTCGGCGAGCTGCTGGCGCAGGTTGTCCGCCTCCTCGGCGGACTCGTCGAACTCGCCGAGCTCCTCCTGGATCGCCTTGAGCTGCTGGCGCAGGACGAACTCGCGCTGGCCGCGGTCGATCTCCGACTGCACCTGGGACTGGATCCGCGAGCCGATCGAGATCACCTCGAGCTCGCGCGCGAGGACCTCCACGAGGCGGCGCAGCCGCGCCGCGACGTCGACCTCCTCCAGCAGCGCCTGCTTGTCCTCGGGCTTGAGGCGCAGCGAGCCGGCGATCAGGTGCGTCAGCGCGCTGGGCTCGTCGAGGTTGGCGACGGCGAGCTGGAGCTCCTCGGGGAGGTAGGGGACCTGCTCGACGATGCGCGAGAACGTCTCCTGCACGTTGCGCGTGAGCGCGGTCAGCTCGGGCGACTCGTGCAGGACGTCGGGCAGCTCCTCGATGCGGGCCACCAGGTAGGGCTCGGTCTGCTCCCAGCCGGTGATGCGGACGCGCTGGGCGCCCTGGACGAGGATGCGCAGCGTCCCGTCGGGGATCTTGAGCATGCGCGCGACGGAGCCGACGACGCCCACCTCGTGCAGGTCGCCGGGGCCGGGAGTCTCGAGCTCGGGGTCGCGGCTGGAGACCATCACGAGCATCCGGTTGCCGGCCAGCACGTCGTTGACCAGGTGGATCGAGCGCTCCTGCCCGATGGCCAGCGGCGTCAGCGTGTCCGGGAGCGGGACGCTCTCCCGCAGCGGCAGGACGGGCAGCGCGCCCGGCACGCCGCGCGGGACGCCGACCGCCACCTCCTGCTCGCGGCCGGCGTCGGCGATCTCGATCATCGCTCGGAGTCCTCGATCACGATCGGGACCTGGCGGGTGCGGGTCTCGGGCGCGGCGAGCGGCAGCTCGATGCGCAGCACGCCGTCCCGGTAGGTCGCGCGGGCCTCGTCGGCCACCACGTCGGCGCCCAGCGGGATCACCCGGCGGAACGGGCCGAAGTCGATCTCGAGCTGCTGGTAGACGCGGCCCTCGGCCTCGGCCGGGCGGCGGTGGCCGGCGATGACGAGCTCGCGGCCCTCGATCTCCAGCCCGATCTCGTCCGGGTCGATGCCCGCGAGCTCGGCGTGGACGACGGCGCGCGGCGGGTCGCCCTCGTAGAAGACGTCGACGGCCGGGGAGAAGCCGCCGCGATGACGGCCCACCCGGCCGCGCCCGGTGCGGTCGAAGACGTCGCCGAACAGCTCGTCCATCTCGCGCCGCATCCGCTCGAAGTTCGCGAAGAGGTCACGCTCCGGTCGCATGGCTCCAGCCTACGGCGAATCCCGGTACACACGTACCGGAGCGTCCGCCGGCGTTCCGCCGGGATTCGCTTGGGAGTTCCGGCGCTGGAGCGCGGCACATCCGGCGCCGGGGCGCCGGATGCGCTTGGGAGTTCCGGCGCTGGGGCGCCGGGACTCCCGGTCCGGGGCGGGACTCGTGGATTCTTCGAGTTTGCACACGATCGACTCGCAGGATCGGCGCTTGCGCGCGATGATCCTGCGATGGACGCTGTGGGCATGCTCGTCCGTGATCGGCTGAAGGCGGTCGTGCTGGTCGCCGGGATGGTGGCCGGGTCGCTGTCGATCTGGACGGCGAGCCCGCTCGCCTGGCTGTGGGTCGCGTCGCAGATGGACGCCGGGCGCACCCCGAGCATGGGCGCGATCACCGTCGTGGTGGTCGGGGTGTGCGCGACGACGCTCGCGATCGGCAAGCTGCTGGCGGTGCTCAACGCGCGCTATCGCGACCTGCACCACACGCGCGCGACGATCCGGGTGCACCTGCCGTGGCTGCGATCGCTGCGCGGCGAGCGCGCGCGGGAGATGGGCGCCGACAGCGTCGAGGTGACGGTCCTCGACGTCGTGCTGATCTCCTCGGTCTTCCTGGCCGTCGGCGCCTACGAGCTGTGGTTCGCGTTCCTGTCCACGTCGCCGATCGATCTGCGCACGGGGCGTGGCTGAGGACGTCGCCGCGCTCGCGCGGGCGCTGGCGGACCGGATCGACGAGCTCGTCGACCGGCTCGAGGCGCGGCATCCCGACGCGATCCGCGCGTGGTTCGCCGACCGCCCGGAGCTCGTGGACGCCAACCGGGCCTTCGAGCGCGACTCGATGCTCGCCGAGCTGTGGTGCCTGGCCGACGGCGCGCGCCTGCCGGCGGAGCTGCCCGCCCCCGACGCGGCGCTCGCGCGCATGGCCGCGCAGCTCGGCTCGCCGCTGCAGTTCCTGCTGTGGGGCTATCGCAACGGGCACCGGGTCCAGTGGGAGGGCTGGCTGGACCTCGTCGAGGGCCTCCCCGGCGTGCCGGCCGGGCGGCGGCGCGCGCTGCTGGACGAGGGCGCCGCGTTCTTCTTCGCCTACGTGGATCGCATGAGCGACCTCGTCACCGAGGAGTACACGCGCGAGCGCGAGCGGGCGCTGCGGGGCCTCGAGCAGCGCCGCATGCGCGCCGTCACGCTGCTGCTCGACGGCGCCGCGGCGGACGCGTCGGAGCTCGACTACGACGTCGCGGGCGCGCACGTCGGGGCGATCCTCTGGGGCGGCGACGGGCCGGGCGCCGCGCATGACCTGGCCACGGCGCTGGACCGCCGCGCGCTGGTCGTCGCGGTCGACCGCGGGCTGTGGTGGGCGTGGCTGGGCGGCCGCGCGCCGCTCGGCGACGCGCTGCGTGCGCGCCTCGCCGGCTGGTCGCCGCCCGCGGGCACCGCGGTGG
>JAICJK010000432.1 GCA_025928415.1 Solirubrobacteraceae bacterium
ACGCCCAGGCGCCGCTGCAGCTCGATCTGGTCGACCTTGACCACCACGCCGTCGATCTCGAAGTCCAGCGCGCCGCGGCGGTCCTGCCAGGCCAGGCACTGGCGGACGACCTCGTCCTCCTCCTCCAGGCGCACGATGTCGTCGTTGACGGGGAAGCCCCGCTCCCGCAGCCAGCCCAGCGCCTCGTGATGGCCGTCGAAGGCCAGGCCCTCGGTGACGCCGATCGCGTAGGCCCAGAAGGACAGCGGGCGCTCCGCGGTCAACCGCGGGTCGAGCTGGCGGATCGTGCCCGCCGCGGAGTTGCGCGGGTTCATGAACGTCGACAGGCCCTGCTCGGCGCGGCGCTCGTTGAGCGCCGCGAAGTCCGCGAGGCTCATGTAGACCTCGCCGCGGACCTCGACCAGCGGCGGCGCGTCGCGGATCCGCTGGGGAATGGCGGCGATCGTGCGCAGGTTGTGCGTGACGTCCTCGCCGACCTCGCCGTTGCCGCGCGTCGCGCCGCGCTCCAGCACGCCGTCGCGGTAGAGCAGCGACATCGCCAGCCCGTCGATCTTCGGCTCGCAGACGAACGCGAAGGCCGGGTCCTCGATCCCCTCGCGCGCCAGGTGGTTGCGCATCCGGGCCACCCAGGCCCGCAGCTCCTCCTCGCTGCGCGCGTTGGCCAGCGAGAGCATCGGCTGCAGGTGCGTGACCTTCTGCAGCGCGCTGACCGGCTCCCCGCCGATGCGCTGGGTCGGCGAGTCCGGGGTGACCAGCTCCGGGTGCTCGGCCTCGATCCGGCGCAGCTCGTCGAGCAGCGCGTCGTAGTCGTCGTCGCCGATCTCCGGGTCGTCGAGGACGTAGTAGCGGTGCCCGTGGTAGGCCAGCAGCTCCCGCAGCTGCGCCGCACGCGCCCCGACGTCCGCTCCCGCCGCCATCGCCCGCCCGTCCTCCGGCCTAGTCGCCGAACTCGCGCACCGCGGGCGCGAGCAGCCGCTCGAGGTGGGACATCGACAGCGGCCCGATCCCGTCGTGCTGGGTCAGGTCGAGGTGCAGCGGGCTCACCGCGATCCGCCCGGCGTGGACGGCGGCGAGGTCGGTGCCCGGCTCGTCCTCGAACCCGGGCTCGGCGCCGTAGATCCAGTAGCGGCGGCGCTCGGGCGAGAGCTCCTCGTCCAGCGTGAGCTGGTCGCGATAGATGCGCTTGCCCAGCCGGGCGACCTCGACGCCGCCGGGCTCGCCCGCCGGCACGTTGACGTTGAGCAGCGTGGACGGGGGCAGCGGCACGTCCTGGAGCTCCTCGACGACGCGGGCGGCGAAGCGCGCGGCGTGCTCGAAGGCGAACTCGCGGCCCAGGCGGAAGTCCATCTCGCGGGCCGTCGACTGCTGGGAGACGGCGATCGCGGGCAGGCCGAGCACCAGCCCCTCGAAGGCCGCCGCGACCGTCCCGGAGTAGGTCACGTCGTCGCCGAGGTTCGCGCCGTGGTTGATCCCGGCGACGACGATCTCCGGCATCCAGCCGTCGACGAGCCCGAGCGCCGCCAGGCGCACGCAGTCGACCGGCGTGCCGTCGGTGGCATAGCCGTGGGCGCCGTCGTCGAAGGCGACGCGCTCGACGACGAGCGGCTTGCGCGTGGTGATCCCGCGTCCGATCGCCGAGCGGTTGCCGTCCGGCGCGATCGTGTGCAGGTCGATGCCGGGGACCTCCAGCAGGGCCCGCCGGAGGGCCTGCAGGCCCTCCGCGTCGATGCCGTCGTCGTTGGTCAGCAGCACGCGCATGAGCCGCTGAGGATAGGGGTCGGACCGGAGCCCGGCCCGCGCCGCCGACGCGTCTGTCAAGTGACCTTGACACCCTCGAACTGTCAAGCTACCTTGACACGAGATGCGCAACGACGTCCGTGAGCACCGCGCCGCCCGGGGCATCTCCCAGGCCGCGCTGGGCACGGCCCTCGGCGTCTCGCGGCAGACCATCAACGCGATCGAGACCGGTCGCTACCTGCCGTCGCTGCCGCTGGCGCTGGCGCTGGCCCGGCACTTCGAGACGAGCGTCGAGCGCCTCTTCCACGACGACCCAGGAGAGACGACATGAGGACCTGGAACTCACCCACGCACCTGTTCGCCTACGGGCTCGTGCTGGTCGCGCTCACGGTCGCCGCGTTCGCGGTCGCGGGGGACCTCGGCTCCGGACTGGTCTGCGGCGCGATCGTGCTGGTCTATCTGCTGGCCGTGCTGGCCGGTCGCCGCCGCAGCCAGACCGCGGAGGTCCTGAGCGGCATCGGCGACGAGCGGACCCGGAACATCAACCTGCGCGCGACCGCCTTCGCCGGGAGCGTCATGGCCTGCGTGCTGCCGATGATCTGGCTCGTCTCCGTGGCCGCCGGCAGCCAGAACACGACGGCGGCCGCCTGCTCGGGCGGCTTCGGCGCGGCCTACATCGCCGCGGCGGCGTTCCTGGCCCGGCGGTCGTAGGCGACCCGGACGAGCGCGAGCCCGTGCGGGGGCGCCGTCGGCCCCGCCTCGCGCCGGTGCGCGCCCGCCAGCAGCGCCGCGAAGGACTCGGTCGTCCGCGACCCGCGGCCGACCTGCAGCATCGTCCCCACCAGCGAGCGGTTCATGTGGCGCAGGAACGACTCGGCCTCGATCCAGAACTCGAGGTGGTCGCCCTCCTCGCGCCACTGCGCGCGCAGGACGTCGCGCTCGAAGCGCACGTGCTCGGTTTCGGTCGGCGTGAACGCGGTGAAGTCGTGCGTGCCCTCCAAGGCCGCGGCGCAGGCGCGCAGCGCCTCGCGATCCAGGCGCGGGGCGGGCGCGTGCAGCGCGGTGCGGTGCTCGAACACCGACCGCGCCGGCCGCGTCAGCAGCCGGTAGCGGTAGGTCCGCGACGTGGCCTCGGCGCGGGCGTCGAAGCCGTCCGGCGCCGCGTCGCAGGCCAGCACTGCGACGTCCGGCGGCAGCAGCGCGTTGAGCCCCAGCACCGCCACGGGCGGCCCCGGATAGGAGGCGACCTGCCCCCACGCATGCACGCCCCGGTCCGTCCGCCCCGCGACCGTCAGCCCGACCCGCCGCCGCAGCAGGACCTCCAGCGCCGCCTCGAGCTCGCCCTGCACCGTCCGCAGCCCCGGC
>JAICJK010000297.1 GCA_025928415.1 Solirubrobacteraceae bacterium
GGCAGCTCGTCGCGGCGCTGCTCGAGCAGGCGCTGCCCCTGCTCCAGCACGGCGAGGTCCGACTCGCGCCGGTAGGAGACGTACTGCTCGGCGAACGCGTTGGCGAGGTTGCGGGCCCGCACCGGGTCGGGGTCCGTCGCCGTGATGTCGATGAGGTTGGCGTCGGGCGACGAGGCGGCCGACACCTCGGCGGTCAGGTCGCTGGGCGACCCGCCGAGCTTGAGCGCCTTCTGCACGCGCTCGGCCACCGATCCGGAGGTGACGAGCAGCAGCGCGGTGGCCTGGTCGCGCTGGGGGTCGGACGCCGACCCGACGTTCGCGTCGACCAGCGCGTTGAGGTTCGCGCTCGTGGACCCGATCAGCAGGCTCGAGGTCGCGGAGTACTTCTTGGTCGCCGACAGCGAGAGGGCGAGCGCGGCCAGCGTGCAGGCGGCCACGCCGATCGCCACGAACCACCAGCGCTCCCGGAGGACGCCGACCCCTTGGACGAGCGATGACGACGACGCGTCGGACCGTGGGTCGTGGGGCGGGCTCGGCATCGACTGCGCGATGGTAGCGGTCGGGTACGACCTCTCGGGGAGTACCCTTTCGGGCCGAAGATGACGCTGCGCGCCAACCTGGTCGCCGCGGCCGTGGCCGCGGCCGCCACCGCCGTCCTGGTGCTCGCGCTCCAGCGCCTCGGCTTCGCGATGTTCGTGCTGCTCGCCGCCGCCGCGCTGGCGGTCGTGATCCTCGACCGCCCGCGCGTCGCGGTCGGCCTCGCGGTCGTCGCCACCGTGCTCGTCGAGGTCGACCCGTACGCCGGCGTGTCGCTCGGGGCACGGCTCTACGGCAAGGTCCCCGGCACCCCGATCCTCGGGATCGAGTGCCTGCTGCTGCTGGCGCTCGGCAGCGTCGTGCTGGACGCGTCGCGGCGCGGGCGCCTGCGCACCCCGCGGCCGCTGCGGCTGCCGATCGCGCTCGTCGGGCTCGCGCTCGTCTCGGGGATGATCGTCGGGCACGCGGCCGGCTCGGCGCCGCATCCGATCATCGACCAGGTCAGGACCATCCTCCCGCTCGTCCTGCTGCCCCTCCTGGTCGTCAACGTCGTGCGCACCCAGGCCGACGTCCGCGCCGCGATCCGCCTGGTCGTGATCCTGACGATCGTCAAGGCGGTCATCGGCCTGCTGGCGCTGGCCTCCGGGACCGGGGCGCGGCCCATCGGCGTCGGCGGGCACCTCACGTACTTCGAGCCGACCGCGAACTTCCTGGCCATGGCGCTGGTTCTCGGGCTGGTCGCGGCAGCGGTCCGGCGCGTCCCGGTCGGGTGGCGGCTGTGGGCGGGCGGCGCGATCACGCTGCTGTGCCTGGTGCTGTCCTTCCGGCGCTCGTTCTGGATCGGCACGGCGGCGACGGTGCCGATCCTCGCCCTGATCGCGACCGGCAGGACGGGCCGGCGGCTGCTGGTCCCCGCCGCGACGCTCGTGGGCGTCGCGCTGTACCTCATGTTCAGCTCGGGCGCCATCAGCGCCTCGGTCGACAGCCCCGTGGGCCAGCGGCTGACCTCGCTGAGCCCGTCGAAGCTCGCGTCCAACCCCGAGGACCGCTACCGCATCGACGAGCGGCGCAACGTCGTCGCCGAGCTGCGCGAGCACCCGGTGGCGGGGCTCGGCATGGCGCAGCCCTGGGCCGCCCGCTACCCGCTGTCGCTCGAGCACGAGGGCGGCCGCTTCTACGTGCACTTCGCCGTGCTCTGGTGGTGGCTGAAGATGGGGGTGCTCGGCCTGGTGGCCTACGTCGCGGTGATGACCGCCGGCATCGCACTGGGGGTGCGCATCTGGCGGCGCGCGACGGACGAGGTCATCCGCGTCGGCGGGCTGGCCGCGGCGATGGCCTTCGCCGGGCTGGCGCTGACCGAGGCGACCGCGACGTTCGTGGGCGCCGAGGTGCGGATGACCACGATCGCGGGCGCCTTCCTCGGGCTGCTGGCCGCGACCGTCATGACGCTCGAGCGCGAGCCGCCGCGGCCCGAGGCGCCCCCGCCCCAGGCCGCGGAGCCGGTGCTCACCGCAGCCGGCGTGTGACGCTGCGCCCGTCCCACATGCTCGAGACGCGCAGCTTCAGCGCGTGGGAGCCCAGCGCGGCGGGGAGGCGCAGCGAGTACCGGTTGGTGGACCCGAGGCGGAAGTTCAGCCGGTAGCGCAGCGTGCCGCGCACCGAGACCTCGAGCGTGTAGACGTCGCCGGCGGGGCCGGACCCGCTCGCGCGCACGGTCCCGCGCGAGGAGCGCACGTGGAGCGTCAGCGCGCGCAGCTTGCGCTTGCGGCTCTTGAACGCGCGCCGCAGCGCCGCGGCCGCCGGCTTGGCGTGGCCCCTGCTGTCGTAGAGGCCCAGGTCGTACTGGCTGGTGTCGCTGATCGAGAACACCGTCATCGCGCGCAGCCACGAGGTCCGGCGCACGGCCTGGTAGAGGTCGGCCAGGTTCCGGGCCTGCGTGCTCCGGCTCACGCAGACCTGACCGGCCTGCAGCTTGGCCGGCGCGCAGCTGCTCCAGCCCGTCTCGGCCAGCCACAGCGGCTTGCGGTCGTGGTTGTGGACCTGCACGGCGTGGATCTGCTTCAGCGACGAGAGCACGAGGTCGTAGTAGTGGACCGACAGGGCGTCGTATGAGCCCTTGATGCCGTTGTCGTAGAGCGCCTGCAGGAACGCGCCGTTGGACCCCACGATGGCCCCGCCGAGGACGGGCACCTTCGGCGCGGCGGCCTTCACGGCCGGGTAGGTCGCCTTCAGCAGCGCGGCGTAGCGGGCCGCCTTGTCGGGCCCGGCGAAGTACAGCTCGTTGCGCTGGTCGGGCTCGTTCCACACCTCGTAGGCCGCGAGGCCGGACTTGTAGCGCCCGGCCAGGTAGGCCGAGAAGCGCGCGAAGGTCTCCGGGTCCGCGGGCGGGTAGGCCGCGGCGGCCTCGCGCTGCTCGTCGGTGCTGCAGTCGCCGCGGACGTCGTCGGGGGCGGAAGAGGCCCAGCACGGTGTGGCCGCCACCACGAGCAGCACCTTGAGGTGCCGCGCGCGGGCGTCGGCGAAGAAGCGGTCCATCGCCGCCAGCATCGCGGCCGGGCGCTGGCCCGGCCCGTCGGGCTCCACGTCGGCCCAGCGCAGGTCGGTGCGCGCGAAGCTCGCGCCCTCGCGGCGCACGCGGGTCAGGCTCTGGGCCTGGACGCCGGGGTCGGACCCCAGGCGGGCGACGTTGATGCCCTTCAGCGGCGCCTTGGCGGCCGACGCCGGGGCGGCGAGCGCCAGGGCTGCGGCGAGCGCGAGCAGAGCGGCGGGGAGCAGCGACGGGCGCAGCGGGCGGGGCATGGAGCTCCTGTGGGTCATGACGGGGCGGACGATCCTTCAGCGTAGGGGCGGGGGGCGTCGCCGCGACGCACCGCCGCGGCCAGGACGGCGGCCATCTCGGCGCCGAAGCGCTCGGGGCCGAAGCGGGCGGCGTTGGCGCGCAGCGCGGCGTCGTCGAGCTCCAGCGCCTCGAAGCGCTCGATCGCCGCGACGAGGCCGTCGACGCCGCCCTCGGCGTAGAGCACGCCGGTCTCGCCGTCGCGCACGGAGTCGCGCACGCCGCCGGCGCCATAGCCGACGACCGGCAGGCCGGCGGCCTGCGCCTCCACTGGCACGATCCCGAAGTCCTCCTCGCCGGGGAACAGCAGCGCCCGCGAGGTCGCGAACAGCTCGGCCAGCTCGGCGCCGGAGACGCGGCCGGCGAACGTCGTCGCCGGGCCCGCGAGCGCCTTGACCCGCTCGAGGTCGCGCCCGTCCCCGGCCACGACCAGCGGGCGCCCGAGGCGCTCGCAGGCGGCCACGGCGAGGTCGGCGCGCTTGTAGGGGACCATGCGGCCGAAGAACAGGTACGGCGCGTCCGGGTCCGCCGCGCGCGGCCGGCCGAGGAATCGCGCCACGTCGACCGGCGGGTGCACGACCGTCGCCTCGCGGCCGTAGTGGCGCGCGATCCGCTCGGCCACCACCGTCGAGTTGGCGACGAAGACGTCGACCTGCTCGGCGCCGCGCAGGTCGGTGCGCCGTAGCCGCGGCAGCACCGCCTGGAACACCGCCTGCCCGACCGCCCCGAGGCGCTCGCCCTCCAGGAAGCTCGGGTCCCACGCGTAGCGCATCGGCGTGTGGCAGTAGCAGACGTGCAC
>JAICJK010000316.1 GCA_025928415.1 Solirubrobacteraceae bacterium
CCGATCGTCGCCTGGTCGAAGGCCGGCACCACGCTGCTGGGCACCGAGCTTCCGACGCCGTTCGGCCTCGACCGTGACATCTGGGGGCTCCTGCTCAGCCTGCCCGTGGTCCTCTACGCGTCGTCGATCTTCTTCACCGGCGCGGTCGCCGCCCTGCGCGCGAGGACGCTGGACATGATGGTGCTCGTCGCCGTGGCCATCGGCGTCGGCTGGCTGTACTCGGTCGCCGCGACCTTCCTCATCGAGGGCGAGGTCTTCTACGAGGCCGCCGGGATGCTCGCCAGCTTCGTGCTGCTCGGCCACTGGTTCGAGATGCGCGCCCGCGGCGGCGCCAACGACGCCATCCGCACGCTGCTGGACCTGGCGCCCCCGATGGCCGTCGTACTGCGCGACGGCGAGCCCGTCGAGGTCCCGACCGCAGGGGTCGTCGTCGGCGACCTGCTGCTCATCCGCCCCGGCTCGAAGGTCCCGGTCGACGCGACCGTGCTGGACGGCGACAGCCAGGTCGACGAGTCGACGGTCACGGGAGAGAGCCTGCCCGTCGCCAAGCAGGCCGGCGACGAGCTCATCGGCGCGACCATCAACAGGAACGGCACGCTGCGCGCCCGCGCGACCGCCGTCGGCGCGGACACGGCGCTGGCGCACATCGTCAAGCTCGTCCAGGAGGCGCAGAGCTCCAAGGCGCCCGGCCAGCGCCTGGCCGACCGCGCCGCCTTCTGGCTCGTGCTCGTCGCGCTCGCCGGCGGCGGACTGACCTTCGCGGTCTGGTACTTCATCGTCGGCCGCGACGTGCAGGAGGCGCTGCTGTTCGCCATCACCGTCGTCGTCATCACCTGCCCGGACGCGCTCGGGCTCGCGACGCCGACGGCGATCATGGTCGGCACCGGCCTGGGCGCCCAGCGCGGCATCCTGTTCAAGCACGCGATGGCCGTCGAGCAGGCCGCCTCCCTGGACACCGTCGTGTTCGACAAGACCGGCACGCTGACCCGCGGCGAGCCCGAGGTCGTCGCGGTCGTGACGGCCGACGGCGTCGACGAGCACGAGCTGCTGCGGCTGGTCGCGGCGGCCGAGAGCGGGTCGGAGCACCCGACCGCGCAGGCCATCGTCGGTGCCGCCCGCGCGCGCGGCCTTCAGGTGCCGCGGGCGGAGGCGTTCGAGGCCGTTCCCGGTCACGGCGTCCTTGCGACCGTCGAGGGCCGGCGGGTCGCGGTCGGCAACGTCCGGTTGCTGGCTCGCGAAGGCGTCGCCGAGGGTGGCCTCGCCGTCCCCTTCGAGGAGCTCGTCGGCCAGGGCCGCACCGGCGTGTACGCCGCCGTCGACGGCCGGACCGCCGCCGTCATCGCCGTCGCCGACGCCCCGCGCGAGACGTCCGCCGCGGCCGTGCGCGCCCTGCGGGAGCAGGGCCTGCGCGTCGTCATGCTCTCCGGCGACAGCCAGGCGACCGCCGAGCGCATCGCCGCCGACCTCGGCATCGAGGAGGTCATCGGCGAGGTCCTGCCCGCCGACAAGGCCGCCAAGATCGCCGAGCTGCAAGCCGACCCCGCCCACCCGCGCAAGGTGGCGATGGTCGGCGACGGCGTCAACGACGCGCCCGCGCTCGCCCGGGCCGACGTCGGCATCGCGATCGGCACCGGCACCGACGTCGCCGTCGAGACCGCCGACGTGGTCCTGATGCGCTCCGACCCGCTCGACGTCGCCACCGCCGTCACCATCAGCCGCGGCACCAAGCGCAAGATGCGCCAGAACCTCGCCTGGGCGGTCGGCTACAACTCGCTCGCGCTGCCCATCGCCGCCGGCGTCTTCGAGCCGCTCGGGTTCGTGCTGCGCCCCGAGGTCGGCGCCATCTCGATGGCGGGCTCGAGCATCATCGTCGCCGTCAACGCCGTGGCGCTCAAGGGCCTGCGGCTGCCGGGCGCGAGCGGCTCGAGACCGGCATGACGGCGGTCAGCCGGTGTTGCGCAGGCCGCCGGCGATGCCGTTGATCGTCAGCAGCGTCGCTCGCGCGAGCGCCTCCGAGGGGCCGTCCCGGCGCAGGCGGCGCAGCAGCTCGACCTGGATGAACGAGAGCGGATCGACGTACGGGTTGCGGCGGTCGATCGAGCGCTGCAGCACCGGGGTGCGGTCGAGGAGCCGCTCCTGGCCGGTGACCGCGAGCACGAGCTCGCGCGTGCGCTCGTACTCGGCGCGGATGGGCCCCCAGATCGCCTCGCGCAGCGACTCGTCCTCCACCAGGCCGGCATAGCGCTCGCCGATCGTCAGGTCGGCCTTCGCCAGGGCCATCTCGGCGTTGCTCAACAGGGCCGCGAAGAACGGCCAGTCACGGTCCATCTCCTGCAGCACGGGGAGCCCGGCCTCCTCGCGCGCCTGCGCGAGCGCGCTGCCGAGCCCGTACCAGCCCGGGAGGATGATGCGGGCCTGCGTCCACGAGAACACCCAGGGGATCGCGCGCAGCTCCTCGATCCGCTGCGAGCCGCCGCGCCGCGTGGGACGTGAGCTGACCCGCAGGCGCGCGATCTCCTCGATCGGCGTGGCCTGCTCGAAGAAGCGCTCGAAGCCGGGCTCGCCGTAGACCAGGTCGCGGTAGACCTGGCGCGAGCGGCCCGCCATCCGCTCGAGCAGCTCCTCGAAGACGCGCAGCCGCTCGGCCGTGGGCTGCGGCAGCAGGCGCGACACGAGCGCGGCGCCGGCGATCAGCTCGAGCTCGCGGTGCGCGATCTCCGGCGTCGAGTACTTGGCGGAGATGACCTCGCCCTGCTCGGTGAGCTTGATGCGGCCCTCGACCGTGCCGGGCGGCTGGGCCAGGATCGCGACGTTCGCGGGCCCGCCGCCGCGGCCCAGGGCGCCCCCGCGACCGTGGAAGAAGGTGAAGCGCACGCCGTGCGCGCGAAGGAGCTCGGCCAGCTCCGTCTGGGCACGGCGAAGGCCCCACGTCGACGCCAGGTAGCCGACGTCCTTGTTGGAGTCCGAGTAGCCGACCATCACCTCCTGACAGTCGCCCCAGGACCGCAGCGCGGCGCGGTACGCGGGCTGGGCGAGCAGCGTGGCCATCGTGCCCGCGGCATCGCGCAGCGACGCGCCGAACTCGAACAGCGGCGCGATCGGCAACGCCGCCGGCTCGCCGGCGGCGGCCGCGAGCCCCGTGTGCTTCATCAACAGCAGGACCTCGAGCACGTCGGACGGCGTGGCCGCCCCCGAGATGACGTAGCTGCCGAGCGCGTCGCGGCGACCGCTCGACAGCTCGCCGCGCAACATCGCGAACATCCCGATGACCTCTCTCGCCGCCGGCGACAGTCCCGCCGCGTCCGCGGGCGACGGGGTCGCCGGCTCGGCGAGCGCGCGGGCGAGGAGCGCTTGGCGAGCGGTCTCCCCGAGCTCCCGGTAGTCGCCCACCGCGCCACGCGCGGCCAGCAGCTCCCCGGCGGCCTGCCGGGTCCGGTCGGCGTGCTCGCGGATGTCCAGGCGCGCGAGATGAAAGCCGAACACCTCGGCCTCGCGGATCACGTCGTGCAGGTCGCCCGCGGCGATCCGGTCGGCCCGCTGCGCGCGCAGCGCCCGCTCGGCGCAGCGCAGGTCGGCGAGCAGCTCGGCGGCGTCGGCATACCCCTCAGGCTGGTCTGCTCGGGTCGCGCGCAGGCGCTCGCGCGCCAGCGCGAAGAACCGCCGGTACGGCTCCTCGGGATTGCGGCGCGCCAGCTCGTCCGCGAGCTGCGGAAAGCGCTCGGCGCCGGCCTGCAGCGCCGGCTCGAGCAGCGGCGCTCGACCCGCCACGAGGCTGGACACCGACACGCGCTCGGCCAGGCGCGCGACGCGCCGCTCGAGGAAGGCCAGCGCCACCCGCCGCATCAGCGCGAGCGTCTGCAGCGTCACGGCGGCCGTGACGTTGGGGTTGCCGTCACGGTCGCCGCCGATCCACGAGCCGAACGACAACAACGGCGGCACGGCGAGGCCGGCGCCGGGATACGCGGCCTCGACGGCATCCTCGAGCTCTCGATACAGGCGCGGCACCACCTCGAGCAGCG
>JAICJK010000644.1 GCA_025928415.1 Solirubrobacteraceae bacterium
ATCGAGCGGGCGACGACCAGCTCGTCGTAGCCCACGTTGGGGAAGGTGGTCGCCTCGAACGGCACCGGCGTGAGCAGCTCGGCGAGCGCGCGGGCCACGCGGCGCGGGGTGTCGCGCAGGCTCTCGTCCTGCAGGTCGGCGCCCAGGGCGGCCAGCAGCGTGCGGGCCCCCTCCTCGGCGCGCACCAGGTCGGGGGCCGGCGACGGCGGCGACGTGGACGGCGCGGGCGCGCGGTCGACGCTGTGCAGGCGGGCGGTCTCAGGACGTGCGGGCATGCAGCCTTCGCGTCGGCGCCCGGCCGGTTCTTACCGGGCCGCGACAGAACGTCGCGCGTCGCCCGCGGGCGTCAGCCGCCGGCGCCCCCGAGGGCCCGGCGGAAGCCGCCGCCGAAGCCGCCGGCGGCCGCGCCCTTCGCGGTCGCGATGATCGTGTCCGCCGTGACCGTCCCGCTCTTGGCGGTCGCGCCGAGGACCACCACGCTGTCGCCCGGGTGGATGCCCTCGGCGGTCGACGAGGCGGTGCGCGTGACCTTCGAGGCGCTCGTCGTCCGGACGCGCACCGTCGTCCCCGACGCGTCCTTGACGTAGATGACGCTGCCGCTGGTGCTCGCGACGGTCCCGGCGGTCGGCCCCTGGCCCCCGCCCGTCCCGCCCGCCGGCGCGCCGAAGCGCCCGCCGCCGGGGAAACCGCCGCGGGCGACCGCGCCGGCGGTCGCCGGCCCCTGGTGCTTCTGGACCTCGACCCCGCCGATGAACCCCAGCCCCGCGAGCAGTACCGCGGCGAGCACGCCGGTGACCGGCGTGAGCAGGCGGCGGCGCGGGCGGGGCGGCAGGTCGTCGTCCAGCGGCTCGTCGGGCATCGTGGGCTCCAGGGTCGGGTCGGGCGGGCGGGTCATTCGAAGCGCAGCGCGTCGATCGGCCGCAGCCGTGCGGCGCGGGCGGCGGGATAGGTCCCGAAGAACAGGCCGGAGAGGACGGCCGCGCCGAAGGCGAGCGCGACGCTGGGCGCCACGACGACCGGCGTCACGCCGGCGATGCGGACCTGGCTGACGCCGATCCCGGCGGCCACGCCGACGACGCCGCCGAACACCGACACGAGCACCGCCTCGGCGAGGAACTGGCGCAGGATGTCCGAGCGCCGCGCGCCGATCGCCTTGCGGATGCCGATCTCGCGGGTCCGCTCGGTGACCGACACGAGCATGATGTTCATCACGCCGATCCCGCCGACCAGCAGCGAGATCGCCGCGACCGCGCCGAGCAGGGTGGTGAAGACGTTCGTGCTCTGGTCGCTGGCGGCGCGCACCGCGGCCTGGTTGGCCACTTGGAAGCCGGGGTCGGCCGGGTCGGTCACGTGGTGGCGCTGCTCGAGGATCGAGGTCACCTCGGCCTGCGCGGCGTCCAGCGCGCCCGCCGACCTGGCCTGGACCGTGATCGAGCTGAGCGACCCGTAGCCGGTGATCGCGTCCTGGACCGTGGTGAGCGGCGCGAGGACGACGTCGTCCTGATCGGCGAGGCCGTTGGACCCCTTCGGCGCGGTGAGGCCGACGACGGTGAAGCCGGTCCCGTCGAGCTTCACCGCCTGGCCCACCGGGCTCGCGGCGCCGAACAGGCTCTGGGCGACGGTCGGCCCGAGGACCACCGAGTGCGCGTG
>JAICJK010000387.1 GCA_025928415.1 Solirubrobacteraceae bacterium
GCGGCCGCCAGCACGCGCGTCACCGGGTCCTGGGCGAGCCAGTCGATCTGCAGGTCGGGGTGCAGGCGGCGCAGCTCGCGGGCGATCGCCACGTCACGCTGCGCGTGGCCGAGCCCGATCGGCGACGAGACGTAGAGCGCGCGCGGCCGGCCGTCGGCGCGGTGGACGGTGGGATCGCGTGGGGCGCGCGGCCGCCCGAAGGCCTCGTCGGCCAGCTCGCGCAGCGCGAGGTTGACCTGGACGGGCCTGCGGACATGCGGCAGGTGGCCGGCGCCGCGCACCGTCTCGACCCGCCCGCCCGCGAGGCGCGCCAGCGCACGGCCGTCGCGGGGCGGGGAGATCCGGTCGCGGTCGCCGTGGACCACGAGGACCGGGCAGTCGAGGTTCTGCGCAAGGCCGCGCAGCGTGCGGCGATCGGTGGCGATCCTTCCCAGGCGCGTGGCGGCGAGGGTCTCGGGATCGGTGTCCAGCGCCCAGCCGACGCCGTCCTCGACGGCCTTCGTCGAGTGCGGCTCCGGGAGCGCCCGCGAGATGAACCACTCCGCGAACGCCGGGTAGTCCTCGCGCCAGTGCGCCGCGTTCATGCGCGCCCACCAGCGGTAGGCGGGCAGCGGCCGCTCGGAGGCGGCGATGACCCGCGGGCGGAGCAGCAGCGACCAGTGCGACGGCGTGTACGGGAACAGCGGGCCGACGAACGCGGCGCCCGCCACCCGCTCGGGGGCGAGCCGCGCGAGCTCCAGCGCGAACTGGGCGCCGCGCGAGAGGCCGACGAGGACCGCGCGCTCGGTGCCGGTCGCGTCCATGACGGCCAGGCAGTCGCGGGCGAACGCGGCGGCCCCGTAGCGTCGCGGGTCGCGGCAGCGGTCGGAGCGGCCGTTGCCCAGCCCGTCCATGACGAGCACCCGAAAGTGCCGCGCGAGGTACGGGATCTGCATCTTCCAATGGCGCGCGTGGACCAGCGACCAGGCCGGGACGAGGAACACCGTCTCCTCGCCCTCGCCGTAGACCTCGTGGAACAGCCGCAGGCCGTCGCGCTCGACGTACCCCTCGGCGTCCGGGTACCGGGCCCGGCTCTGCTCGCGCGCGGCGGCGCCCGCGAGCCCTGCCTGGCTCACGGGCGCCGTCGCCGCCGTCACGGGCGCGCCTCGAAGACGAGGTTGAACGGCGTCTCGGCCGCCCGGCGGAAGCGCGTGAAGCCCGCGGCCTCGGCGACGTCGCGGATGCGGGCCTCCCCCGCCTGCGCGCCGAGCGCGAGCCCGACGTCCTGGGACAGTGACGCCGGCGTGCACAGCAGGGTGGAGAAGGCGTAGTACGCGCGCCCCACGGGGTTGAGGTTGTCCTCGACGCGGTCGCCGGCCTGCGGCTCCACGATCATCCACGTGCCGTCCGGCGCGAGCGTCCCGCGGACGTGGCGCGCCGCGCCGACGGGATCCCCCAGGTCGTGCAGGCAGTCGAACATGGTCACGAGGTCGTAGCCGCTGCCACTGTACGCCGCGGCGGGCTCGGCGCGGAAGCGCACACGGCCGTCGACGCCGGCCTCGGTCGCGCGCCGGCGGGCGGTCGCGATCGAGCCGTCGTGGTAGTCCGAGCCGTCGAACGTCGAGCCGGGGAACGCCCGCGCCATCAGGATCGTCGAGGACCCGTGGCCGCACCCGACGTCGGCGACGCGGGCGCCGCGGCGCAGCTTGTCCACCACGCCGTCGAGCGCGGGGAGCCACTCGTCGACGAGATGCGCGTTGTAGCCCGGGCGGAAGAACCGCTCGCAGCCGTCGTGCACGTCGTGGACGTGCTCGTGCCAGCCGAACCCCGCGCCGCTGCGGGCCGCTTCGACGATCTTCGGCGAGTCCGTCGCCGAGCCGAGCGCCATCTGGAAGAAGCCGGGCAGGTACGCCGGGCTGTCCGGGTCGGTGAGCGCGACGGCGTGCTCCGGGGGCAGCGTGTAGCGCCCGCTGTCGGGGTCGTACTCCACGTAGCCCCCGGCCGCCTGGGCGTTGAGCCACTCGCGGACATAGCGCTCCGCCGTGCCCGTGCGCTCCGCGAGGGCGCCCGGCGACAGGGCGCCCGCGCCGGCGAGCGCCCGGTACAGGCCGAGCTTGTCGCCCATCACGACGAGCGCCGCGCCGAGCGTCGCCCCCACCTCCTCGACGGCGCGGAACACGAACTGCTGCAGCTTGTCGCCGTCGATCTCGACGGCCGGCTCGATGGTGGTCACCGGGTGCCTCCTGGTCGGTTGCGGCGACCGTAGATCCGCCGCGCCCGGGCTCGCATCCGGGGGCCACCTGGTCTTGGCCGCGGTCGCCCCGCACTGGGATCCGGCGCGTAGGAGTCGGTTTGAGGTTTCGACCGTCGATGCGAGAGGCCGCGGACGCGTTCTGTCGCGCGGCGGGAACCTCAACAGGCTCCTAGACTCGCGCCATGCTGCTCGGCCGCGAGCGGGAGCGCCGCGAGATCGAGCAGGCGCTCGCGCGCGCCCGGTCCGGCGCGAGCGCCGCGCTCGCGCTCGTCGGCGAGCCGGGGATCGGCAAGACCGCGCTGCTCGACCACGCCGCCGCCGGGGCGACCGGGATGCAGGTGCTGTGGGCGCGCGGGATCGAATCCGAGGCGCAGATCCCCTTCGCCTCCCTGCTGGAGCTGCTGCGCCCGGCCCTCGGCCTCCTGGAGACGCTTCCGCAGCCGCAGCGGGTGGCGCTCGAGGCGGCGCTCGCCCTGAGGCGCGGCCCGGAGCAGGAGCGCTTCGCGGTCGGCGCTGCGACGCTGAGCCTGCTCGCCGCCTACGCCGACCCGCGGCCCGTGCTGGTGCTGGTCGACGATGCCCAGTGGCTCGACGCGTCCAGCGCTCAGGCGCTGCTGTTCGCCTTCCGGCGGCTGGTGGCCGACCCGATCGCCGTGGTCATCGCCTCCCGGGCGGACGAGCCGTCCCCCTTCGACGGCGCCGGCCTGCCCGCGCTCGTGCTCGGCGGACTGACCGGCGGCGAGGCGGCGGCGCTCCTGCACGGGCTGTCGCCGGAGGCCGCCGCGCGGCTGCACGGGGCGACGGCGGGCAACCCGCTCGCCCTGCTCGAGCTCGCGGCGGACGCCGACGAGCTCGCGCTGGCGCCCGAGGGCGCCCCGCTGCTCGTCTCGGCGAGGATCTCGCGCGCGTTCCTGGGGCGCCTCGGCCGGCTCGACGAGGCCGCCCGGCGCGCCCTGGTCCTCGCCGCGACCAGCGACCGCGGCGACCTGGGGATCCTCGGCCGCGCCGCGGCGCAGCTCGGGATCGACATGTCGGCGCTGGCCGTCGCGGAGCGCGCCGGCCTGATCGCCGTGCAGGCGGGCGCGGTCGAGTTCCGCCACCCGCTCGCCCGGTCCGCGGTCTACGCCGCCGCGGCGGCCGAGGACCGGCGGGAGGCGCACCGCGCCCTCGCCGCCGCGCTGCCGGACCGCGACCTCGACCGGCGCGCATGGCATCTGGCCGCCGCGGCGATCGGCGCGGACGACGC
>JAICJK010000026.1 GCA_025928415.1 Solirubrobacteraceae bacterium
CTTCGACAGGCTCCTAGCCCGAGGCCGCGGAGGACGTCGGTGGCAGCGCGACGCGGACGCGCGTGCCGGCGCCGGGCCCCGTCACGACCTCGAGGCGCCCGCCGAGCGACTCGACGCGCCGCGCGATCGAGGCGAGGCCGATGTGCCCCTGGTCGAGCGCCTCGTCGGGCCTGCCCGGGTCCATCCCGCGGCCGTCGTCGGCGACCTCGAAGACGAGGTCCTCGCCCAGGCGGCTCAGGGCGACGCCGACGTGGCGCGCCTCGGCGTGCTGGGCGACGTTGTTGAGCAGCTCCTGCGCCAGCGAGACGACGAGCTGGTCGTGCGGGCCCTCGGCCTCCGCCGCGACGTCCACGCTCACGTCGAACCCGCCGCCCACCGCGTGCACGCGGGCCGTCGCCTCGATCGCCGAGGCCAGGCCGCGCCGCTCGAGCGTGACCGGATGCAGGGCGACCACCGCATTGCGCAGCTCCCGGATGGCCGCGACCACCGCCTCCTTGGCCCGAGCGAGGACCTCGTCGCCGGCAGCGCCCATGGTCTCCAGCTTGGCCAGGTCCTGCCGCGCGGTCAGCAGGCTCTGCAGCACCTCGTCGTGCAGGAGCTGCGAGATGCGCTCGCCCGCGTGGTCCTCCGCGGCGAGCGCATCGGCCATGATCCGGCGGCGATCGTCGGCGAGCTTGGCGAGCTGCTCGGCGAGCTCGGTGATCTCGCTGTTGCGCCGGCGCAGCTCCCGCTCGGCGTCGTTGCGCTCGATGGCGATCGCCAGCGTGTTGGCGACGGTGTGCAGGAAGTCGAGGTCGTCGTCGGTGAACGTGCTGGGCCGGCGGCTGTAGGCGCCCACCGCGCCCCACGGCTTGGTCCCCCACGGGCGGTCGCCGCCATGGATCACCACGCTGACCCCGCTGAGGACGTCGTGCTCCAGCAGCCAGGCCGGCGCCCGGAAGCGCGTCTCGGCGCGCAGGTCCTGCACGACCACCGGCTCGTCGCCGGCGACGGCGAACCCCGCGAGCGATCTGCCGGCGAGCCCCACGGTCAGGTTGCCGACCAGGCCCTCGCGCCAGCCGACGCCGGCCCGCAGCTCCAGGCCGTCCTCGCCGGGGCTCAGCGCGAGGACCGCGGAGAACTCCGTCTGCAGCGTGCGGGCCACCAGGACGCTCGCGTGCTCGAGCAGCCCCTGCAGCGCGCCGCCGCCGAGCGCCGCGAGCCCGAGCTCGGCCACCGCCGCCTGCTGGGCCACGCGGGCGCGCAGCAGGTCCGTGGCCCGGTGGCGCTCGCTGGCGTCGGCGAACACGATGACGGCGCCCACGTGCTCGCCGGCCTCGTGCAGCGGGGCGAGCCGGTGGGCGACCGGCACGGGCGACCCGTCCTTGGCCCAGAACACGTCGTCGAGGCTGCGCTCGACGACGCGGGCGCGGATCGCCGCGTACAGCGGGCACGCCTCGCGGGCCAGCGGGGTCCCGTCGGGCAGGTGGTGATGGATCGCCTCGTGGACGTGCTCGCCCACCAGGTCCTCGGCGCGCCAGCCGAGGAGCGCCGCGCCCGCCGGATTGACGTAGGTGAACACCCCTCCGGGGTCGACGCAGCCGACGCCGATGCCGAACGCGTCGAACACCGCCACGACGTCGGCGGCGCCGGCCTCGAAGACGGCCGCGCCGGAGAGCGGCGACGGGTCCGTCATTCGAGCAGCCCGCGGCGCAGCGCCGTGGCGACCGCGGCGGCGCGGTCGGAGACGCCGAGCTTCTCGTACAGGTTCTGCAGGTGGCTGCGGACGGTGGCCGCCCCGAGCTGCAGCCGCTCGGCGATCTCGGGGGCCGAGAGCCCGTCGGCGGTGAGGACGAGCACCTCCCGCTCGCGGGGCGTCAGCACGGGCCGCTCGATCACCTCGCGCCCGCGGATCTCCCCCGCGAGCCCGGTCTGGATCTCGGGCGCGAGGGTCACCTCGCCGCGCGCGGCCGCCGCCACGGCGTCGAGGATCGCGTCGCGGTCGGCCTCCTTGGACAGGTAGCCCGCCGCGCCGGTCGCGATCGCCCGGTAGACGAGGTCGCTGTCGATGTGGGCCGAGAGGATCACGATCCGCGTGGCGATCGCGTCGCGCTTGGCGGCGGCGAGGACCTCGAGGCCCGACAGCCCGGGGATCCGCATGTCGACGATCGCCACGTCCGGCTCGAGCGCCCTGAGGTCGGCCAGCGCCTGGCGCCCGTTCGCCGCCTGGCCGACGAGCTCGAAGTCCGGGCGCTCCTTGACCTCCTGCACGAGGCCGCGCAGGAAGAGCGGGTGGTCGTCGGCCAGGTAGACGCGGATCCGCGGGCGCCCCGTCATCTCAGCGCTCCCCCGGAGGGCGACCGCCGCTCTCGCCGAGCCTGGTCACGCGGCCGCGGGCTCCTCGACGCGCCGCGGCAGCAGCGTCTCCCGCGCGATCACCAGCCGCTGGATCTGCGAGGTCCCCTCGTAGAGCTGCATGATCTTGGCGTCGCGCATCAGCTTCTCGACCGGATACTCCTTGATGAAGCCATAGCCGCCGTAGATCTGCACGGCGTCGGTCGTCACCTGCATCGCGGTGTCGGCGGCGAAGCGCTTGGCATGGGAGGACGCCAGCGTGTTGGGCCTGCCCTGGTCGAGCAGGACGGCCGACTTCCAGGTCAGCAGCCGCGCCGCCTCCACCCCGGTGGCCATGTCGGCGATCATGAACTGGATCGCCTCGTGCATCGCGATCGGCACGCCGAACTGGACGCGCTGCTTGGCGTAGTCGATCGCGAGCTCCAGCGCGGCGCGCGGGATGCCCGTCGCCATCGCGGCGACGCCGGGGCGGGTGCGGTCGAGCGTCATCATCGCCAGCTTGAAGCCGTGGTTCTCCTCGCCGAGCAGGTGGTCTGCCGGGATCTCGCAGTCGTCGAAGCGGATCGTCGCAGTGTTCGAGGCGCGCAGGCCCATCTTGTCCTCGTGGCCCTCGACGATCACGCCGGCGTCGGCGGGGACGACGAACGCGGAGATGCCGCGGTGACCGGCGTCCTTGTCGGTCTTGGCGTAGACCGTGTACCAGTTGGCGTAACCGCCGTTGGTGATGAACACCTTCGAGCCGTTGATCACCCACTTGTCGCCGTGACGGACGGCGGTGGTCCGCATCCCCGACACGTCGGATCCCGCGTCGGGCTCGGTGAGGCAGAAGGACGCCAGCAGCGGCGCCTCGATCAGCCGGCCCAGGTACTCCTTCTTGAGCTTCTCGGAGCCACCGAGCAGCAGCGGCGCCGAGGCCAGGCCGTTGGCCTCCAGGGTCGTGGCGATGCCGGCGCAGCCCCACGCCAGCTCCTCGGCGATCAGGCAGCCGTCGAGCGCGCAGGCGCCGGCGCCCCCGTAGGCCTCGGGGACCTGGCTGTTCATCAGCCCGACCTCCCACGCCTTCTGGATGATCGCCGCCGGCCAGGTCCCGTGCTTGTCGTACTCCCAGGCGACGGGCCGGATCTCCTTCGCGGCGAAGTCGTGCGCCATCTCGCGCAGGTCGCGCTGCTCTTCGGTGAGGCTGAAGTCCACCATTCGCTGCTCCTTGACGACGATCCGGTTGGGCCTGGGAGTCGCGTCGCAGCGGCTTGCCTGGCGCCGACGTGGTGCGAGTGTGCCCCGGCGACGGCCTGCGCGCCATCCCACGGCCGGGGGGTCGGGCAGTGGAGGCGGGGTCGTGCGGTGGTCAGCTCGCCGCGCCGGCCCAGAACGATCGCAGCGCATCGTTGAACGGCGCCCCGGAGTACTGGCAGCCGTGCGCCCAGCCGTCGATGGTGACGCGGCGCGCGCCGAGCGCCCGCGTCAGCGCGTCGCCGACCGCCCCGAACGCCCGCCGCCCCAGCGCCTGCTCGCCGGCGGCCAAGTTGTCCCACCGGCCCGACACGACGAGGGTCGGGCGACCCGCGCGCGCGAGCGCGCCGAGCGGGATCTCCGCCTCCCAGGGCGGCCGCTCGGTCATCGTCGCGGTGGCCGCGCGGATGCTGTCGGGCGTCAGGTGCGGGCGCTCGGGCATGTCGATGCCGCGCCGGTAGCCGAGGGCCTCCAGGAAGCGCAGCACGAACTCCGCCACGCCGAGCCCGGCGGCCGCCGCGTCGACGTCCTCGAGGCGCGCGATGAGCTGCTCGACGGCGGGGTCGCCGCGCGCGACCGCCAGCGCGGCGGGCTCGACGACGGTCAACGTGCGCACGGCCTCCGGCCGGCGCGCCGCGGCCAGCAGCGCCACGACCGCGCCGTAGGAGTGCCCCACGAGGTGGGCGCCGTCCTCCAGCAGCGGCGCGATGTCGCCGGCGTCGACCGCGAAGTCCGCGCGGGCGCCGGCGGCGCTCCCGCCGTAGCCGCGCCGGTCGGGCAGCACGAGCGAGTAGGAGCCGGCGAGCGGACGCTGCGCGCGGAAGGCGAACGTCCCCCACGACAGGCTGCCGTGGACGCAGACGACGCGCTCGCCGTCGCCCCACACGACCACGTTGAGGGGGCCGGCCGCGCGTCCGGCGTCAGAGCTTCTCGATCGCATCGCCGGCCGCGACATCGCCCTCCTCACGACCTCTCTCCGTCACGGCAGCGCGCCACCGGGTCAGGTGACCTGGTAGTTCGGCCCTTCCCCGCCTTCGGCCGGGGTGAGACGGCCGCCCTTCGCCGTGATGGCACCGCACTGGATGCAGTTCGACGGGGTGATGTGGACGTCGACGATCGCATCCGCGGGCAGTGCGCCGGAGCCCGGCCCCTGCTGCTCGAGCGCGGCCTCTGGCACCTCGTAGACGTGCGCCGGGCACATGTGCTGCCACATCAACCCGACCGCCAGCGGGACCCTGCGCTCGATGCGGATGTGGTTGGGCGCGTCGTCGCGCGTCGCGTTGCCGCTCGCGAACACGCTGGAGAGCTTGTCGAAGGTCAGCTTGCCGTCGGGCTTCGGGTAGCTGCGGTCGCGATCGCCGATGAACACGCCGACCTCGGCGTCGGCGTGGGTGCGCCAATGGCCGCCGGGGAACCGCCCGCCGGAGAGCTCCATCGCGTTGGCGACTGCGCCGCCGATCAGGAACCCCCTGGCGAACGGCTGGCGCATGTTGCGGGAGCGATGGAGGTCGCGCGCGATCACGCTGCTCTCCACCTGCGCCTGGTAGGCGGAGAGATCCCCGGTGTCCCCGCGCCGCAGCGCCGCGAAGATCGCCTCCGCCGCGTGCATGCCGGCGTGCATCGCGAGGTGCACGCCCTTCAGCCTCGGTACGTCGACCATGCCCGCCGCGTCGCCCGCGATGACCATCCCCGGTGCCCACAGGCGCCGGGGCATGGCCCAGTAGCCGCCGGCCGGGATCGTCTTGGCGCCCCAGGCGATCCGCTCGCCCCCCTCGAGGGCCCGGCGCATGAACGGGTGGGTCTTGAGCTCCTGCAGGAGGTCGTGGACGGAGAGCGTCGCGTCGCGGTAGTCGAGCCCGACGACGAGCCCCAGCGAGATCTTGTCCTCGCCCATCGGGTACATGAAGCTCCCGCCGAACTCGCGGTACTTCGCGGCGGATCGCAGCGGCCAGCCCATCGTGTGGACGACCCGGTCGAGGGGCCTGGGCACCTGCCAGACCTCCTTGACCCCCAGCTCCCATCCCTGCGGGTCGGGCGAGCCGAGGCCGAGGTGGCGGATCGCCACACCGGACAGGTGTCCCTGGGTTCCCTCGGCGAGCACCGTCGCCCGGCCGATCAGGTCGGAGCCCGGCTCGAAGTTCGACAGCTCCTGGCCGTCGCGCCCCCGGCCCTTGTCGCCGGTGCGCACGCCGAGCACCACGCCGTCCTCGACCAGCAGCTTGACGGCGGCGGTCTCCGGCAGGACGTAGACGCCGGCCTCCTCGGCGCGGCGACCGAGCCACCGGCCGAGCTGCGCGACCGAGGTGACGTGGTTGCCATGGTTGCGAAACGGCGGCGGCACCCGCGGCAGCCTGAGCGCGCGGCGCCTGGTCATCAGATAGACGTCGTCCTTCGCGACGGTGCCGTAGGTCGGCCACTCCCGCTCGTCGAGGCCGGGGAACAGGCGCCGCATCGCCGACGGCTCCATCATCGCCCCCGACAGCAGGTGCGACCCGGTCGCCTTGCCCTTCTCGACGAGCGCGACGGGCACCTCGCCCAGCGCTTCGGCGAGCGCCGGCTCGGTCTCGAGGAGCTGCATCAGGCGGATGGCGCAGGCGAGGCCCGCGGGCCCACCGCCGACGATCACGACCCCGACCTCGATGCGCTCCCCTTCGGGGTCGGTCGGCACCGTCACGAACTCGCCGACCACATCGACCGGCGGCGGATGGTCCGCCGGCCTGACCGCGTGGCTCCGCATCGAGCTCATCCGCGCTGCAGGCCTTCGATCCCGGCGGCCACCAGCCCGAAGACGTGCGCGGCCTTCTCCTCGCGATCGAGCGCCGCGCGATACGCCGCGAAGGCCAGGTCGCGCCCTGGCCGCTCCGCTCGCTCCCACCGCGCATAGGCCGCCTCGAGCGCCCGGCACTCCTCGCGCCAGTCCACGTAGCTCTCGACGAAGGCGTCGACGCGCGGATCGCACGTCGTGAGCTCCGCCGGCAGCGGCTCCGGCGGACTCGGGTCGGCGTCCGGGGCCGTCCGGACGAAGGCCTTGCTCCAGAACACGTCGACACCCCCTCTCTGCTCGCTCGGTGCGAGCGGACCGTCGGTCGCGAGCGACAACCCGCGTCTCGCCAGAGCCTGCCCGCGGCGCCGCGCGCCATCCATCCCACGATCGTGCGATCCCGCGAACCAGGGGCGGCCCCTCGAAGTCGATGACGGCGCCCCGTCGCGTGCTTCAGCCTGGATCCAGGCTTAGAGGCTGTCTCAGTCGTGGCTGAGCGGCTCCTCGCCGTCGCCGGCCGCGCGCCTGGCGAGGACGTAGGCCAGGTCCGAGGCGCGGTTGAGGTAGGTCATCAAGGCCGCGCCGAGCGGCACGCCCGCGTCGCGCGCGGCGACCAGGTTGCGCTCGGCCCGGCGCACGAAGGTGCGCGCGAGGTCCAGCGCGGCGGAGGCCGGCGTGGCGCCCGGGACCACGAAGGCGGGGCGCAGGGGCCGCTCGGCGACCAGCCGGTCGATGCGCTGCTCGAGCGCGGCGGTCATCTCCGCGGTCACCTCCGAGATGCCGGGGACCAGGCGGTCGCGGGCGCGCGGGTTGGCCGCGATGTCGGCCGCCGCGACGAACAGCCCGCGCTGGAGGTCGAGGACGATCGCCCGCAGGTCGTCGTCGTCGTCCAGCGCGGCGCGCGCCAGGCCCAGCGCGGCGACCGCCTCGTCCAGCGTCCCGCAGGCCTCGATCACCGGGTCGGCCTTCGACACGCGCCCGCCGAACAGTCGCCCGGTCGTGCCGTCGTCCCCGGTCTTGGTGTAGATCGGCGGCTCCCCGCCGCCCGGCGTCGCGCTCATCGCGCCTCGCCGGCCCGCGGCGCCGCGCCGGACCACGGCTGCGGCTCGGCGAAGAAGACCTCGGTGTGCACGGCCGCCCGGCGCGCCCCGAGCGCCTCGGCCGCCGCCGCGCATGCCGTCACGAAGCCGGGGGCCCCGGCGGCGAACACCTGGTGATCGGCGAGCCCGTCGCCCAGCGCGGGCAGCAGCGCGGGGACCCGCCCGTGCGGCGGCGGCCCCGGCCCGCGGGTCAGCGTGCGGATGAAGCGGAAGGACGGGTGCTGCTGCTCGAGGCTCGCGAAGCGCTCGCGGTCGATCACGTCGGCCTCGGTGCGCGCCGAGAAGACGAGCGTCAGCGACGAGCGGGCGCCGGCGCGCAGCGCGGCCTCGACCAGCGCGCGGATCGGCGCCAGCCCCGACCCGGCGGCCAGCATGAGGCGCGGCGCGGCCGACGCCGGGTCGTCGACGAACGAGCCGTAGGGCCCCGACACGCTCACCTCGTCGCCGACGCGCAGGCGCTCGTGGACCCACGCGCTCGCCTGCCCCCCGGGGACGCGCGTCACCAGCAGCGAGAGCTCTCCGCCGGGGCGCGGCGCGTTGGCGATCGAGTACGAGCGCGGGGCCACCGCGCCGTCGCGGTCCTCCAGCAGCACGTACTGGCCGGGAAGGTAGGCCAGGCTGCCGTCCAGGGGCCGCAGGAGCAGCTCGGCGATCGTGGGCGTGCGGGGCTCGAGCGCGATCACGCCGTAGGGCTCCTCGAAGCCGAGCGGCTCGGGAACGACGGCCGCGCCGTCAGCCACGCCGCCGCGCCCGTCGCATGATCGCTCGTGGGGCCATGCCTCCAGCGTTGTCCCCCGGCCCCGGCTTTGCAAGTCGCCATAGGGTGGGCAGGGGATGACGCTCCGAGATCCACAGGCCGCCCCGGCGCGGGTCGACGGCTACGCGCCGATCGGCTCCTACGCGGCGATCGGCGACGGGCGGACGGTCGCCCTGGTGGCGCTCGACGGGTCGGTCGACTGGCTCGCGCTGCCCGAGCTCGACTCGGCGAGCGTGTTCTGCGGGGTGCTCGACGCGCGGCGCGGCGGGCGGTTCGCGCTCGCGCCCGACGACCCCCACACCGTCGCCCGGCGCTACGTGCCGGACACCAACGTCCTCGAGACGGTGTTCTCGACGCAGGGCGGCAGCGTGCGCGTGACCGACGCGCTGACCCTGCCGGACGAGGGGTTCGGGCCCCTGCGCGAGCTCTCGCGCCGCGTCGAGGGCCTGACGGGCAGCGTGGCGATGTCGTGGAGCGTCGAGCCGCGCTTCGGCTACGCGGGGCGCGCCACCACGCTGGCGTGGCGCGGCGGGACGCCGGTGGCCGCGGCCGGCGGCGATGCGCTGGCCGTCTGCGCCTTCGACGCGGGCCGCCCCGACCTCACCGCCGGGGCGATCCGCGGACGGTTCGAGGCGCGCGCCGGCACGCGCGCGCTGGTCGCGCTCTGCGCCGCCCACCAGGAGCCGCTCGTGATCCCCACGCGGGACGAGCTGGAGGCGCGGCTCGACGCGACCACGGCGACCTGGCGGACCTGGACGGACTCGCTGCACTGCTCGGGGCCGTGGCGCGACGCGATGGTGCGCAGCGCGCTCGCGCTGAAGCTGCTCGTCCACGCCGCGACGGGAGCCGTCGCCGCCGCGGCGACGACGTCGCTGCCCGAGGAGCTCGGCGGCGAGCGCAACTGGGACTACCGCTTCTGCTGGGTCCGCGACTCGGCGTTCACGCTCAACGCGTTCCTGCAGTTCGCCTGCGGCCCGGAGGCGCAGGCCTACTTCTGGTGGCTGATGCAGGCCTCCCAGCTCACCCACCCGCGCCTGCGGGTGCTCTACCGGCTGGACGGCGGGGCGCGCGCGCCGGAGCGGGCGCTGCCCCTCGACGGGCACCGCGGCTCGCGCCCGGTGCGGATCGGCAACGCGGCCGCCGGGCAGCTCCAGCTCGACACCTACGGCGAGCTGCTGCAGACCGCCTGGCTGTACGCCACCACCGGGCACCGGATCGACCGCGACGTCGCCCGCCGGCTGGCCCGCATGGCCGACCTCGTGTGCCGCATCTGGCGCCAGCCGGACGCCGGCATCTGGGAGGTCCGCAGCGCGCCGCGCCACTTCACCCAGTCGAAGATGATGTGCTGGGTCGCGCTGGACCGCGCGCGCGACCTCGCCGGCCGCGGGCTGATCCCCGGCCGCCACGCGGGCCGCTGGTCGGCCGAGGCGCAGGCCATCCAGGAGTTCATCGAGACCCGCTGCTACTCGCCGCGCCTGGGCAGCTACACGCGATCGGCCGACTCCGAGGAGCTGGACGCGAGCCTGCTGCTCGGCGTCCTGCTGTCCTACGGCGACGTCGCGACCGAGCGCTGGGCGGGGACGATCGAAGCCGTGCGCCGCGAGCTGGGCGACGGCCCGCTCGTGCGCCGCTACAGCGGCGAGGACGGGCTGGCCGGGTCGGAAGGCGCGTTCCTGGCCTGCTCGTTCTGGCTGGTCGAGGCGCTCGCCCGCGGCGGGCGGGTGCGCGAGGCCGCGGACCTCATGGACGAGCTGGTCGGCCTGGCCAACGACGTCGGCCTCTACGCCGAGGAGATCGACGCGGCCACCGGGGCGCAGCTCGGCAACCTCCCCCAGGGCCTCAGCCACCTGGCGCTCGTCAGCGCGGCCGTGGCGATCGAGGGAGCGACGCCGCGATGAGCGTGTGGGGCGCGCTCGCCGGCGGGTTCGCGGGGACCCTCGTCCTGACCACCGCGCTGCGGGCGGGCAACGAGCTGAACCTGACCCGCATGGACCTCCCGTTCCTGCTCGGCACCGCGTTCTCGGACGACCGCACGCGCGCGAAGGCGATCGGCTACGTCCTGCACTTCCTGGTCGGGATGGGCTTCGCGCTGGTCTACTACGCGATCTTCCTGGCCGTCGATCGCAGCGGCTGGTGGCTCGGAGCGGCGTTCGGCCTGGCGCACGGGCTGTTCTCCGGCACCGCGCTGGTCAACACGCTGCTGCCGCTCATCCACCCGCGGATGGGCACGCCCTCGACGACCGCGCCGTCGGTCGCCCTGCTCGAGCCGCCTGGCTTCATGATGCTCAACTACGGCGTGCAGACGCCGCTCGTCAGCCTCGCCGCCCACGTCGCGTTCGGCACGCTCGTCGGCGGCTTCGTCTCTCTGGCGGGCTGAGACGCCGGCCGTGCCGCAGCCGGCGATCTTCACCATCGGGCACTCCACCCGCCCGCTCGCCGACCTGCTGGCCCTGCTGGGCGCGGCCGGCGTGGAGCGGCTCGTGGACGTGCGCAGCGTGCCCCGCTCGCGCCGCAACCCGCAGTTCGAGGGCGACGCGCTGCAGCGCTCGCTGCCCGACGCCGGCATCGCCTACCGTCACGCCCCGGCGCTGGGCGGCTTCCGCCGCGCCCGGCGCGACTCCCGCAACGCCGGGTGGCAGCACCCGTCGTTCCGGGGCTACGCCGACTACATGGAGGGTCCCGAGTTCGCGGCGGCGCTGGCGGAGCTGGAGCGGGAGGCCCGCCACCAACCGACGTGCGTGATGTGCGCCGAGGCGCAGTGGTGGCGCTGCCACCGGCGCCTGATCGCCGACGCCCTCGTCGTCCGCGGATGGCGGGTCGCGCACCTCGGGCTGGGCGCCGCGCCGGCCGACCACGAGCTGACGCCCTTCGCGGTGGCCGACGGCACGACGCTCAGCTATCCCCCGGCTCAGACGGAGCTGCGGATCGACCCCGCCCGCTAGACGGCCGCGCCCACCAGCGCTCCGATCCCGGACGTGACCGCCATCGCCGCGGCGCCCCACACGAGCACGCGCGTCGCGGCGCGCACGCGCAGCGCCCCGCCGAGCCGGGCGCCGAGGTCGCCCAGCAGCGCCAGCGCGGCCAGCGTGACCGCGATGCACGCGGGGATCCGGGCGCCGGCCGGCGCGATGGCGACGGCGAGCAGGGGCAGGACGGCGCCGGCCGAGAACGACAGCGCCGAGGCCCAGGCGGCCTGCAGCGGCTGGGCGCGGCGCTCCTCGTCGAGGCCGAGCTCGTCGCGCGCGTGCGCCTCCAGCGCGTCATGGGCCGACAGCGCAGCGGCGACCTCGCTCGCCAGGCCCGCCGTCAGGCCGCGCCGCTCGTAGATGAGGGCGAGCTCGCGCAGCTCGCCCTCAGGATCGTCGTCGAGCTCCCGCTGCTCGACGCGCAGGTCGGCGAGCTCGGTGTCGCGCTGCGAGCTGACCGAGACGTACTCCCCCGCCGCCATCGACAGCGCGCCCGCCGCCAGGCCGGCGATGCCCGCGGTGACGATCGCCGTGCCCGACGCCCCCGACGCCGCGACCCCGAGCACGAGGCTCGCCGTCGACACGATCCCGTCGTTGGCGCCCATGACCGCGGCCCGCAGCCAGTTCGAGCGGCCGCTGAGATGCAGCTCGGAGTGCGACGCGCCGCGGGGCATCGCCTGCAGCATGCCCATACGGGCTGCCGCGCTCAGTGCGCGTGCGCGTGGCCGCCGACCGCGGCGACGCGGCGCAGGACGCGCTCGGTGGCCTCGGGGGCGGCGTCGAAGGCCGCCATCTGGATGTCCTCCTCCTTGGCGAAGTGCACCGCGATCAGCGCGTGCAGCCCGTAGAGCGCCGCCTGGAGCTCGTCGGCGTCGGCCGCGTCGGCGGCCTCGAGCCGCTGGACGTACGCGACGATCGCCGCGTGGTCGTGGATCATCGGCTCCGCGGCGGCGGGGAACCCGACGAGGGCCGCCCACTCCGGGTACAGGATCTCCTCCTCGACCGCGGCGTGCGGGAGCAGCGTGCCGCGCAGGAACTCGAGCATCCGGTCGCGCAGGAGGTCGCGCTCCTCGTCGGAGAGCCGCGGCATCTCGCGCGCGGCCAGAGCGAGGTGCTCGATGTGCTCGACCAGCTCACGATGCTCGTCGCGCAGGGGCTCGGTGGGGCGCATGATCGACTCCTTCTCGTTCGCGGTGACCGAGCTTCCCAGCGGGCGGGGCGGCCCACGACCGTAGAAGGCCGCACCCGGGGCGGGACGCAGCCGCACTCGTCCTCCGGGATGCACCGACTCCGCGGCCGGGCTCCCACCCAGGTCCCCACGGTCATGGGATGGACGCTGGGGGGCCGCTGCTCGAAGCTTGC
>JAICJK010000284.1 GCA_025928415.1 Solirubrobacteraceae bacterium
CGTCGACCCGTCGCACGCCGCCGGGCGCCGGGACCTCGTGGAGCCGCTGAGCCTCGCGGCCGCGGCGGTGGGCGCCGACGGCGTCATCGTCGAGGTGCACCCCGACCCCGAGCACGCGATCTGCGACGGGCCCCAGCAGCTGCGGACGACCGACTTCCCCGCCTACGCCAACAAGGTCGAGCAGGCGACGGCCCTGGCGGGCAAGGCGCTCAGCGCCGCCGCCCGCGCGTAGCGTCCGCGTGCGCGTCGCGGTCCTCGGCGTCGGGCTGATCGGCGGGTCGGTCGCGCTGGCCGCGCGCCGCCGCCTCGCCGCCGAGGTGGTCGGCTGGGACGCCGACCCGGCGGCGCTCGAGCAGGCGCTGGCCGGCGGGGTCCTGGACGCCACCGCCGCGAGCCCGGAGGCCTGCGCACCGGCCGACGTGTGGGTCGTCGCCGTGCCCGTCGCCGCGGCGCCGTCCGTCGCCGCGCGGGCCTGCGCGGCCGCGGGGCCCGAGGCCGTCGTGACCGACGTCGCCTCGACCAAGGCGCCGATCGTCGCCGCGGTGCCCGACCGTCACTTCATCGGCGGCCACCCGCTGGCGGGCGCCGAGGCGGCCGGCGTGGCCCACGCCCGCGAGGACCTGTTCGACGGCGCCACCTGGTACCTCACGCCCACGCCCACCAGCCCCGGCGACCTCTACGAGCGCCTGCACCGCTTCGTCGGCGGGCTCGGCGCGCTGCCCGCCGCGATCGGCCACGCCGAGCACGACCGCGTGATGGCCGCGGTCAGCCACCTGCCCCACGTCCTGGCCAACGTCCTCGTGGAGCGGGCGGCCGACGCCCTCGGCGGCGAGGTCCTCCCGCCGACCGGGCCGAGCTTCCGCGACGCCACGCGCGTCGCGGGCGCCAACCCGCCGCTGTGGGCGGAGATCTACGCCGCCAACGCCGCCGCGCTGGGCGAGCAGATCGACGCCGCGATCGCGCGCCTGCAGGACGTCCGCGGGCGGTTGGGCGAGCTCGAGGGCTGGCAGGCGCAGACCGCGGCGCGGCGCCGCGCGCTGCTCGAGGTCGGCCTCGACGGCGGCCCGCCGGAGGAGCTGCGGGTGGCCGTGCCCAACCGCCCCGGGGTGGTCGCCGAGCTGGCCCTCACGCTGGGGGCCGCGGGCATCAACATCGCCGACATGTCGCTCTCCCCGGCGGCCGACAACCGGACCGGCGTCGTCGCGCTGTGGGTCCCCGCCGGCGACGCGCCCCGCGCCCGCGAGCTGATCCTCGCCAAGGACCTCGTGGTGTGAACGTGCGCTTCGACCCCGCCACGCGGCTGCGCGGGACGATCACGCCGCCCGCCGACAAGTCGATCTCCCACCGCGCCGCGCTGCTCGGCGCGATGGCCGCCGAGCCGGTCCGCATCCATCGCTACCTGCACGCGGCCGACACCCACTCGACGCTCGCCGCGATGCGGGCGCTCGGCGCGCTGGTCGAGGTCCAGGGCGAGGACGTCACCATCCGCGGGACCGGGCTGCGCGAGGCCGCGCCCGTCGAGGGCCCGATCGACGTGGGCAACGCCGGGACGCTCATGCGCCTGCTCCCCGGATGGCTCGCCGGCCAGGACGGCCGCTCCTACACGCTGGACGGCGACGCGTCGATCCGCCGCCGCCCGATCGACCGCATCGCGACGCCGCTGCGCGCGATGGGCGCCACGATCGAGGCCACGCGCGGCGCGGTGCCGCCGTTCACCGTGCACGGCACCCGGCTGCAGGGCACCGAGTACGTCCTCCCGGTGGCCAGCGCCCAGGTGAAGTCGTGCGTCCTGCTGGCCGGGCTGACCGCGGCCGGGTCGACCACGGTCCGCGAGCCGGCGCCCAGCCGCGACCACACCGAGCGCATGCTGCTCGCCGCCGGCGTGCCCGTCACCCGCGCGGGCGACGCGATCACCGTCGCCAGCCAGGACGAGCTGGCCTTCGACGCGATCACCGTGCCGGGCGACCTGAGCTCCGCCGCGTTCCTGATCGCCGCCGGGCTGCTCGTGCCCGGCAGCCGGCTGCTGCTCGAGGGCGTCAACACGAACTGGACCCGGACCGGCTTCGTCCGGATCGCCGAGCGGATGGGCGCGATCGTCCTCGGCGCGCTGGAGCAGCCGGGCGCCGAGCTGTCGCCCGGCGAGCCCGCCGGCGACCTCGACGTCGCCGCCGGCCCGCTCGTCGGCACGGTCGTCGAGGCCGGCGAGGTCCCGCTGGCCATCGACGAGCTGCCGCTCGTGGCCCTGCTCGGCTGCTTCGCCGAGGGCGAGACGGTGGTCCGCGGCGCGGGCGAGCTGCGCGTCAAGGAGTCCGACCGCATCGCCACCGTCGTCGAGGGCCTGCGCGGGCTGGGCGCGGACATCGAGGCGACCGGCGACGGCTTCGCCGTGCAGGGCGGCGGCGGGCTGCGGGGCGGCGCGCTGCACGCCCACGGCGACCACCGCCTGGCGATGCTGGGAGCGGTTGCCGGCCTAGCGTCGCGCGAGGGGGTCGAGGTCGTCGGCATGGAGGCCGCCGACGTGTCCTACCCCGGGTTCGCCGCCGACGTCGCGGCCCTCGTGTAGCTCCTCGTCGCGCCGCAGGTCGCCCACGAACGCGTACAGCCCCAGCGTCGCCGCGCACGCCACGACCCCGGCGCCGATCAGCGTGGCGTCGGTGCCCGCCAGGGCCGAGATCGGCCCGGTGAGCGCGAAGGAGAACGGGGTCAGCCCGATCGACACCAGCCAGTCCAGGCTCGTCACGCGCCCGAGGCGGTCCGGCGGCACGCGGGTCTGCATGAGCGTCGCCCAGACGACGGTCCCGAGCGACAGCCCCGCGCCGAGCAGCGCGGCCAGCAGCGCGAGATGCCAGGTCGCGGTGGCCAGCGCGTAGCCGCTGATGGCCAGCGGCGCGAGGCCCCAGGCCAGGTACATGAAGCGCAGCTTGCGGCGCGGCAGGCCGCGCCAGGACATGAACAGCCCGCCGAGGATGCCGCCGGCGCCGCCCGCCGCGAGGACGAGCCCGAAGTCGCTGGCCGGCCGGCCGAGGTCGTTGCGGATCACGTAGGGCAGCAGGACCTCGACGGGCCCCCAGAAGCACAGCAGCGAGATGGCGGCGGTCACCAGGGTCGCCCACAGCCAGGCGTGCGCGCGCACGAAGGCCAGGCCCTCGAAGATCTCCGCCCGCACCGAGGCGCGATCTCCGATGGCCAGCGCCGGGCGCGCGCGCATGAGCATCAGGCAGGCGATCGACACCACGAACGTGCCGGCGTCGACGAGCAGGGCGGTGCCCGCGCTGAACGCGGTGACGAGCAGCCCCCCGAGCGCCGGGCCGGCCAGCCGGTAGGTGATCGGGCGGACCACCTCCTGCAGCGCGTTGGCCTGCACGAGCTGCTCGCTGCGCACGAGCTGCGGGACCAGCGCGCTGAACGAGGGGCCGAAGAACGCCTCGGCCGACCCGTAGAGCAGCGAGAGCAGGACGATCTGCCACACGTGCACGTCGCCCCACACGGCCAGCGCGCCGAGGACGGCCATGGCCACCATCCGCACCGCGTCGGCGGCGAGCATCACGCGGCGGCGCTCCAGGCGGTCGGAGGCGACGCCGCCGACCAGCAGGAACAGGACCATCCCGACCGACCACCCGAGGCCGACGAGCGACAGCGCGGTGGGGGAGTCCGTCAGGTCGTAGACCAGCCAGGCGATCGCGACGAAGTAGATCCCGTCGCCGATCAGCGAGATCGTCATGCCGAGCCAGAGCAGCGCGAAGTCGCGCTCGCGGAGGGGGCGGAGCATCGCGAGGCCGGGCACCGCGGGACACCGTATCGTGGCCCGCGATGGTCATCGCGATCGATGGACCGGCGGGCGCCGGCAAGTCGACGGTCGCCCGCGCGGTCGCGGCGGCCCTGGGCTGGACGTACCTCGACACGGGTGCGATGTACCGCTGCGCGGCCCTGCGCCCGGGCCGCGATCCGCGCGACCTGGACATCCGCTTCGACGGCGACCGCGTGCTGCTCGACGGCGAGGACGTCACGCAGGCCATCCGCACGCCGGCCGCGGGTCAGGCCGCCTCGCGGATCGCGACCGACCCGGAGGTGCGCGCCGCGCTCGGCGATCGCCAGCGCGCGCTGCTGCGCACCGGCGACTGGGTGGCCGAGGGCCGCGACATCGGCACGGTCGTCAAGCCCGACGCCGAGGTGAAGGTCTGGCTGACCGCGACCGCCCAGGAGCGCGCGGACCGCCGCGGCATCCCCGTCGGCGAGCTGGCCGAGCGCGACGC
>JAICJK010000143.1 GCA_025928415.1 Solirubrobacteraceae bacterium
CCGCAACGAGAAGGTCAAGGTCCTGCACGCCATCGAGCCGCCCGGCCCCGACCGCACCGTCCGCGCGCAGTACCTGGCCGGCGACGTCGGCGGCGAGGACGTGGTGGGCTACCACGAGGAGCAGGGCGTGCCCCCCGGCTCGCACACCGAGACCTACGCGGCGATGCGCCTGACCGTGCAGAACTGGCGCTGGGCGGGCGTCCCGTTCTACCTGCGCACCGGCAAGCGCCTGGCCCGCAAGGTCACCGAGATCGCGATCACGCTGCGCCCGGTCCCGCACCTGGCCTTCAAGCAGGAGGGCTCGGTGGGCGTCCAGCCCAACCAGATCATCCTGACCGTCCAGCCCAACGAGGGCGTGACGATCAAGATGGCGGCGAAGATCCCCGGGACGAAGATGTCGATCCGCCCGGTGAACATGGAGTTCCTCTACGGGACCTCGTTCATGTCGCAGTCGCCGGAGGCCTACGAGCGGCTGATCATGGACGCGATGCGCGGCGACGCCACGCTGTTCACCCGCAACGACGAGGTCGAGGCGCAGTGGCGCATCTGCGACCCGGTCGTGCACCGCTGGGAGCAGGACGCCGGCCCGCTGCCGGTCTACGAGGCGGGGACGCAGGGGCCGGGCGAGGCGGACGACCTGCTGGTCGGCGACGACCGGTGGCGGGCCGTCTGAGCCATGCCCGGCGCGACCGACAAGGTCTGGCGCGGCCAGGACACGACGCCCGGGGAGATCGAGGCCGCGCTGCGCCGGCTGCTCGGGGAGGTCCACGCCGAGAACGCGGCCTACGTCCCCGCGCGCGTGCTCAACCTGGTGTGCATCGTCGACCGCGAGTACAGCGGCGAGATCGCCAACCGGCTGCGGCGCGTCGGGCGCTTCCACGCCTCGCGGACCGTCGTCTGCTCGATCGCGCCGCGGCGCACGACGCTCGACGCGGTGGCGACGATCACGGCGCCCTCGGAGACGCGGCGCGACGAGTTCGTGGGGGCCCGCGAGACGGTCGTGGTCGAGTGCGGCGAGCGGCACCTCGCCCACCTCGACCGCATCGTCGACCCGCTCGTGGTGCCCGACCTGCCGACGCTCGTCTGGTCCCCGCACGGCCATCAGGACGCGGTCGAGGCGCTCCTGGGCATGGCCCAGGTCGTCCTGCTCGACTCCGTGGACGAGCCCGACCTGCGCGACGCGGTCCGGCACCCGCGCAGCTTCATGGACCGCGACGCCTACGTCGTCGACCTGGCCTGGCTGCGCTCGACGCCGTGGCGCGAGCGCATCGCCGCGACCTTCGATCCCGAGCACCTGCGCCCGCAGCTGCGCATGATCTCCTGCGTCGAGATCCGCCACCATCCCGATTCCGCGATCGCCGGGCTGCTGCTGTTCGGCTGGCTCGGGTCCCGCCTGGGCTGGACGCTCAGCCCGCTGGTGCCCGGCAGCACGCCGGGGACGCTGTCCGGCAAGGCGCACGCCCGCCGCCAGGACGTCGCGCTGCGACTGGAGAGCCACCGCGACCAGCCCGTCCGCGGGCTGGCCGGCCTGACGCTCGAGATCGCCTCCGGGCGCCGGCTGCGCCTGGATCGCGGCACGGGCGGCCTGCGCGCCCGCTACCGCAACGACGCCAAGGAGACCGAGCGCGAGTGGACGGTGCTGGGCGCCTCGCGCGGCGAGGCCGGCATCCTCGGCGAGGGGATCCGCCAGGCGCTGCTGCGCGACCCCGCCTACCGGCCCGCGCTGGAGGCCGCCGAGGTCCTGCTGCCGTGAAGCAGGTCGTCGGCGACGTCGCGCTCGGCGGCAGCCCGTTCCCGCCGATCGCCGAGTACGCCTTCCTGTCCGACTGCGAGGTCACGGCGCTGGTCGCCCCGAGCGGCTCGGTCGAGTGGCTGTGCCTGCCGCGGATGGACGGCCCGTCGGTCTTCGGGTCGATGCTCGACCGCGACGCCGGCCACTTCAAGCTCTCGCCGAGTTCGACGACGGTCCCCGCCGGGCGCCGCTACCTGCCCGGGACGATGGTGCTCGAGACGACCTGGGGGACGCCCACCGGCTGGGTCGTCGTCCGCGACGTGCTGCTCGTCGGGCACTGGCACCACGACGCCGAGCGCTCGCGCACCCAGCGGCGGGCGCCGACCGACTACGAGGCCGACCGCGTCCTGCTGCGCAGCATCCGCTGCGTCAACGGCTCGGTGGAGATGGTCCTCGACTGCGACCCCAGGCCGGGCTACGGGACGCGGCGGTGCGCGTGGGAGTACGTCGAGGACGGCTACCACAAGGCGCGCGCCACGGCCGACGGCGAGTCGCCGGCGCTCACGCTCACCAGCGACCTGCGCCTGGGCTTCGAGGGCGGCAGCGCCCGCGCGCGCACCACCATGCACGACGGCGACGTCGCCTACGTGGCGCTCTCGTGGGGCGAGCAGGCCGGCCCGGAGAGCTACGACGGCGCCTACGAGCGGCTCGTCGGCACCGCCGACTACTGGCACGAGTGGCTGTCGCGCGGCGTGTTCCCCGACCACCCGTGGCGCCAGTACCTGCAGCGCAGCGCGCTGACGCTCAAGGGGCTGTCCTACGCGCCGACGGGGGCGATGATCGCGGCCGCGACGACCTCGCTGCCCGAGACGCCCCACGGCGCCCGCAACTGGGACTACCGGTACTCCTGGATCCGCGACTCCACGTTCATGCTGTGGGGCCTGTACACGCTCGGCTTCGACTGGGAGGCCAACGACTTCTTCTACTTCATCGCCGACGTGGCGGCGGGCGACGACGACCTGCAGGTGATGTACGGGATCGGCGGCGAGCGCCGGCTCGACGAGCAGGAGCTCGGCCACCTCTCCGGCTACGACGGCGCGCGTCCCGTCCGCATCGGCAACGGCGCCTTCGACCAGCAGCAGCACGACGTCTGGGGCAGCTACCTGGACTCCGTGTACCTGCACACCAAGAGCCGCGACCAGCTCCCGGAGTCGATGTGGCCGATCGTCTCGCGCCAGGTCGAGTGCGCGATCGCGCACTGGCGCGAGCCCGATCGCGGCATCTGGGAGGTCCGCGGCGAGCCGCAGCACTTCACGAGCTCCAAGGTCATGTGCTGGGTGGCCTGCGACCGCGGGGCGCGCCTGGCGCGGATGCGCGACGCGGCGGACGAGGCGAAGCGCTGGCAGGCGGCGGCCGACGAGATCCACGCCGACGTGTGCGCCCACGCGCTCGACGACCGCGGCGTGTTCTGCCAGCACTACGGCACCCGGGCGCTGGACGCGTCGGCCCTGCTCATCCCGCTCGTGCGCTTCCTGCCCTGCGACGACGCGCGCGTCGTCGCGACGGTCAACGCGATCGCCGACGAGCTGACCGTGGACGGGCTGGTGCTGCGCTACCGCACGCACGAGACCGACGACGGGCTGTCCGGCGAGGAGGGCTCGTTCGCGATCTGCTCGTTCTGGCTGGTCAGCGCGCTGGTCGAGACCGGCGCGATCGCCCGCGGCCGCGCGCTGTGCGAGCGCCTGCTCGGCTACGCGTCCTCGCTGCAGCTCTACGCGGAGGAGATCGACCCGCGCTCCGGCCGGCACCTGGGCAACTTCCCGCAGGCCTTCACCCACCTGGCGCTGGTCAACGCCGTCATGCACGTGATCGGCGCCGACCAGGAGATGATGGCCGAGAACCCGGTCCTCGACGCGGCGCGGCGCGAGGTGCCCGAGCGGGCGCGCGGCGCTCCCGTCGTGACGACCAGCGAGCCCAACCCGTCCCGCGCCGCGGACTGACCCGAGCCCTAGGAGGTACGCCCCGATGGAGGTCGAGGAGCTGAAGGACGCGGAGGAGGCCGCGCGGCGCTGCGCCGCCGTGCTGGCCTCCGAGATCGCCGCAGGGGCACGGCACGTCGCGCTCACCGGGGGCACCACGCCGCTGCGCGCCTACGACCTGCTCGGCCCGCTGGTCGGCGACTGGCGCGGGGTGACGCTGTGGTACGGCGACGAGCGCTGCGTCGGGCCGGAGGACCCCGAGTCCAACCACCGCGGGACGACCGAGCACCTCGCCGCGCCCGGCGCGATCTGGCACCGCATGCCCGGCGAGCTCGGGCCCGACCAGGGCGCCGCCCAGTACGACGCGCAGCTCGCGGTGACCAAGCTCGACGTGACGCTGCTCGGCATGGGGCCCGACGGGCACGTCGCGTCGCTGTTCCCCGACCACCCGGTACTCACGGCGGGCGGGAACGCGATCGGCGTGCACGACTCCCCCAAGCCACCGCCCGAGCGGATCACCCTGACGATGGACAAGCTCAACGAGAGCGGCCGCATCGTCCTGCTGGTCACCGGCGAGGCCAAGCGGGCGGCGCTGTCCCGCGTCGTGGACCCGGACGGCCGCCCGGACCGCCACTGGCCGGCGACGCTCCTGGCGCGCGACCGGCTGCTGGTGCTCGCCGACGCCGCCGCGATGGGATGAGCGTCCCCGAGCTGTGGCTCGTGCGCCACGCCCAGACGGAGTGGAGCGAGGCCGGCAGGCACACCGGGCGCACCGACGTCCCGCTCACCGCCGCCGGCCGCGCGGCCGCGGCACGGTTGCCGCAGCGGCTGGGCGACCGCGCGTTCGCGCTCGTGCTCACCAGCCCGCTGCGCCGCGCGCGCGACACCTGCGCGCTGGCGGGGTACGGCGACCGTGCGCAGCTTCGCGACGACCTGATGGAGTGGGACTACGGGGAGTACGAGGGCCGCACCACGCCGGAGATCCGGACCGGGCGCCCGGGCTGGCTGCTGTGGCGCGACGGCTGCCCTGGCGGCGAGCAGGCGGCGGACGTCGGGGCGCGCGTGGACCGGGTGATCGCAGAGTCGCTGCAGGCCGGCGGCGACGTCGCGCTGTTCGCGCACGGCCACGTCCTGCGCGTGCTGGGCGCCCGCTGGCTCGAGCAGCCGCCGGCGTTCGGCGCCCGCCTCGCCCTCGGGACGGGAGCGGTCAGCGTGCTCGGCAGCGAGCGCGGCGTGCGGGGGCTGCGGGTCTGGGGGCTCACGGGGAGCGCTTGAAGCGGGCGAGGTGTGGAAGAGGGCCACCTTGGGGGGCCCGCGGCGGGCGGGCGGACCGGGATCGTGGGACCGAGCACACGGAAAACCGCCACGCCAGGAGCACCGAAGTGACCACCTCCCGCACGATCCTCACCGCCGTCGCGCTCACGGGCGCCGTCGCCGTCCCGGCGACCGCGCTGGCCGCGACCGGCCAGTCGGCGCACTACCAGACGACCCTGAAGGCCCACGCCCGGTCGCCCGTCGCGATCCACGGCGCGTCGACGCCCAAGGCCATCGTCAGGCGGGGCGAGCGCCTGCACCGCGGCGAGCACCTGATGCGCGTCCGGGTCACGACGCCCGCGCACAAGGGCCTGAAGCTGCGCTTCACCTGCCCCAGCGGCTTCGTGACCGGCTACGGCTACAAGGGCCCGGACGGGCTCGCCGTCAACGGCAGGCACATCCTCAGCCGCCACACGGTGCGCCCGAAGGTGCAGGCTGCCGCGGACCTCAACCACGACGGCCGCTTCACCGGCACCGTCTACGCGTACTGCGAGGGCGGTCGCGGCTAGCATGCCGCCATGCCGGCGAGCCGAGAGCTCCCGTACCCGTCCCAGGAGCTCGCGAGCCGGGTGTTCAACGTCGACGAGTGGGGCGATCCGCTCGCGGCGTTCGAGGAGATCGGGGCGCAGACCCGCCGTGCCGTGGTGGGTCTGCTGCCCGGCGACTGGTCGTTCGAGGGCAAGAAGGTGCTCGACTTCGGCTGCGGCGTCGGACGGACGCTGCGCCACTTCCTGACCGAGGCCGAGGTGGCCGAGATCTGGGGCGTCGACATCGACAAGCCCAGCATCGAGTGGGTGCAGGAGAACCTGTGCCCGCCCCTGAACGCCTGGCGGTGCGCGCAGGCGCCGCCGCTGGGCCTGGAGCCCGGGACCTTCGACCTCGCCTGGTCGGTGTCCGTCTTCACGCACCTCACGTCCAACTCGATCCCGTGGATGGTGGAGCTCCATCGGATGCTCAAGCCCGGCGGCCTCATGGTCGCCAGCTACATGGGGCGCTGGAACTCGGAGTTCGCGGCCGGCGAGCCGTGGGACGAGGACCGGATCGGCATGAGCGTCGTGCAGCAGAACCCCGACTGGGACTCGGGCGGGCCCGCCGTGCTCATGTCCGACTGGTGGGTCCGCGCGCACTGGGGCCGCGGGTTCGAGATCGTGCACATCGCTCCCCAGATCCACAACATGAGCTGGGCCGTGATGCGCAAGCGCGACGTGCCGCTCACCATCGAGGATGTGGAGCGGCCGTCGGATGACCCGCGCGAGTTCCGCGCCCTGCAGCACAGCCTGCGGCTCGCCCAGCAGGATGCGCTCAAGCTGGCCGTGCGCAACCAGGAGCTCGAGCAGGCTGTCCGCCGCGAGTACGAGGGGTCAGCGAGCTGGCGCGTGACGCGGCCGCTGCGGCTGGCCGCCGTGACGCTGCGGACGGCGCGCGAGCGCCGGTCACAGCGCCGATAGCGCTCAGCGCGCCATCCGCTCCGGGTGGCGCGGCAGCCCGTCGTCGGGGATCGGCTCCCACGGCGCCGCGTAGGCCGTGAACTGGCGCGCGGCGGGCCGGATCCCCGGGTCGGCGTCGAAGGCGCCCATCCGCACGGCCACGATGTCGGCGTCGCCGGGGTCCTGGGCCCACAGCGCCGACCCGCAGGCGCCGCAGAAGACCTTGTCGAAGCCGTCGCCGGGCGACCAGCGCCGCAGGTGC
>JAICJK010000647.1 GCA_025928415.1 Solirubrobacteraceae bacterium
CGGCTCCCGCGCCCGCGCCGTAGCCCGGGCGGCCCCGGGGCCGCCTCTATGCTTCGGTGCCCCATGGCACTGAGGCTCATCACCGCCGGCGAGTCGCACGGCCCCGGCCTGACCTGCGTGGTCGAGGGCCTCCCGGCGGGCCTCGAGCTCGACCGCGACGCGATCAACGCCGACATGGCCCGGCGCCAGCTCGGCCACGGCCGCGGCGGGCGCATGAAGATCGAGCGCGACGCGGCGGAGGTCACCGGCGGCGTCCGGCACGGGCGCACCCTGGGCTCGCCCGTCGCCCTGCAGGTCGCCAACCGCGACTACGCCAACTGGGAGGAGCGGATGAACCCCTGGCCGGTGGACGCCGAGGTGCCCGAGGTGCACCTGCCGCGCCCCGGCCACGCCGACCTCGTCGGGCTGTGGAAGTACGGCCACACCGACGTCCGCAACGTCCTGGAGCGCGCCAGCGCGCGGGAGACCGCCGCGCGCGTCGCGGGCGGGGCGCTGTGCAAGGCGTTCCTCGCCGCGCTCGGGGTGCAGGTCCGCTCGCACGTCGTGCAGATCGGGTCGGTCCACGCGCCCGAGGCGGACGGCCCGCTGGCGCTCGAGGACTTCGACGGCGTCGACGCCGACCCCGTCCGCTGCCTGGACGGCGAGGCGAGCCGCGCGATGGTCGCCCACATCAACGCGCAGCGGAAGGCCAACGAGTCGATCGGGGGCGTCTTCGAGGTCGTCGCCTTCGGCCTGGTCCCGGGCCTCGGCTCGCACGTCTCCTGGGAGGAGCGCCTGGACGGCCGCCTGGCGATGGCGATCTGCTCGATCCAGGCCGTCAAGGGCGTCGCGATCGGCGACGCCTGGGACGTCGCCGGGCGCCCGGGCTCGGAGGCGCACGACGAGATCTTCTTCGACGCCGACGAGGGCTATCACCGCCACACCAACCGCGCGGGCGGCCTGGAGGGCGGCATGACCACCGGCGACCCGCTGATCGCGCGCGGCGCGATGAAGCCGCTCCCGACGCTGACCAAGCCGCTGCAGTCCGTCGACGTGGACACGCACGAGCCCGCGCAGGCGCTGCGCGAGCGGACCGACTCCTGCACGGTGCCCGCGGCCGGCGTGGTGGGCGAGGCGATGGTCGCGCTCGTCCTCGCCGACGCCTACCGCCGCAAGCTCGGCGGGGACCACATCGACGACGTGCGCGCGGCCCTCGACGCCTACAGCGACCGCATCGGATGGCAGCGGGCGCAGGCCTGAGCCCCGCGCTCGTCTTCATCGGCTTCATGGGCGCGGGGAAGTCGACCGCCGCCCGCCAGGCCGCCGGGGCGCTGGGGGTCGAGCCCGTGGACTGCGATGCGCTGCTCGAGGCCGAGCTGGGCGGCTCGATCGAGGCGTTCTTCGACCGCGAGGGCGAGGCGGCCTTCCGCGAGCGCGAGGCCGCGCTCACCGCGCGGCTGCTCGACGGCGCCGACGGCGGCGTGGTGGCGCTGGGCGGCGGCGCGCTGGCCTCCGAGCGGGTGCGGGCGGCGCTCGCGCGCCACACCGCGGTGCTCGTGGACGTCGACCTCGAGACGGCGTGGGCGCGGGCGCACGGCCGCGGGCGGCCGCTCGCGCGCTCCCGGGAGGCCTTCGCGGCCCG
>JAICJK010000567.1 GCA_025928415.1 Solirubrobacteraceae bacterium
GGCCGCGCCGATCCGCGCGGGCGGTGCCGGCGGGGGAGGGGCCGCGGGCGCGAGCGCCGCTGGCCTCGCCGTCCGGGAGAAGCCGGCCCCGGAACCGGCGCCGGCTCCGGCCGTGCAGCCCTACCGGATCACCACGGTCACCCCGCGCACGTACAACGAGGCGCGAATGATCGGCGAGCGGTACCGCGACGGCTGCCCGGTGATCATGAACCTCACCGAACTCGACGACGCCGACGCCAAGCGGCTCGTCGACTTCGCTGCGGGTCTCATCTTCGGTCTGCGCGGTAGTATCGAGCGCGTCACGGCGAAGGTGTTCCTGCTCAGTCCGCAGGATGTCGACGTGACCGCCGAGGACAAGGCGCGGATCCGCGAAGGCGGCTTCTTCAACCAGTCCTGAGGCGCCGGTGACGACGGCACGAGACGTGCCCTGGACGAGCGAGGACCGTGGCTCTCTTCTGGCACATCGTTGCTTCGGTGCTGCTCGTCTTCCTCATCCTGTTGTTCGCGCGTTTCGTCATCGACTGGGTGATGGTCCTGGCCCGCGGGTGGCGGCCGCAGGGCCTCGTGGCCGCCGGCCTGGAGGTCGTCTACGCGACGACCGACCCGCCGCTCAAGGCGCTGCGAAAAGTCATCCCGCCGCTGAACCTGGGCACCGTCCGATTGGACCTCGGGTTTATGGTGCTCCTCATCGCCGTCTACATCCTGCGCTCCGTCGCGATCAATCTCGCCGCGTGATCGCCGAACTGCCCAGGGGCAGCGCCGCAGGGCGCGCGCGGTTCGCCGCCGCACGTCCGAGAACGTCCCTGTCCCCGTCGTCCGACCCGAGGTGAGCCCGTTGCCACTGACGCCTGCCGACGTGCACAACGTCGTCTTCAAGAAGCCGCCGATCGGCAAACGCGGTTACGACGAGGACGAGGTCGACGCCTTCCTCGACGTGGTGGAGGCCGAGCTCGCCCGGCTGATCGAGGAGAACAACGAACTGCGGGCCGGCGGCCGTGCCGCCGCTCCGCCGCCCCGGGTGGAGGCTCCTGAGCCCGCGCCGGCCCCGGTCGCTCCGCCCGTCGTGGCCCAGCCGCGCGAGGACGACAGCGCCCGCGCCTCGCGGATGCTCGCGCTGGCCACCGAGACGGCCGACCGGTACGTCAACGAGGCCAAGACGCAGGCCGAGCAGATGATCAGCAGCGCGAAGAACACCAGTGACCGCCTGCTGGGCGACGCCCGCGCCAAGAGCGAGCAGATGGTCACCGAGGCCAAGCACCGCGCCGACTCGATGCTCGGCGACGCCCGCACCCGTGCCGACACGATGGAGCGCGAGGCCCGGGCCAAGGCCGCCGCCCTCGACCAGGACGCCGAGCGCCGGCACCACGAGGCCATGGGCTCGCTGGAGGAGAAGCGGAGCAGCCTCGAGCGCAAGATCGAGGAGCTGCGCACCTTCGAGCGCGAGTACCGCACGCGGCTGCGGTCCTACCTCGAGTCGCACCTGCGCGACCTGGACAGCCGGGGCTCGGCCGAGCCGGCATCCAACAGCCGCCAGAACCAGCACGCGCCGGCCTGACGCCGCCAGCAGTCCCGATCGAGGGCCCCCGGACCGCGCGGTCCAGGGGCCCTCGACGCGTCCCGGCGCTGCTCGTCGTGGTGAGAGCCCCGCGTCGAACGGGCGTTCCGCAAGCCGCGCGCCCTACAGTCTGACCGTGATCTTGGGTGCCGCGCTGCTCGTGCTGGTCGCGCTCGGCCTCTTCGTGGGAGGCATCGCCACCGGCGCGACCGCCTTCTACTGGGCCTGCGTGGCGGTCAGCGTGCTCGCCGCGGTGCTGCTCCTCGTGACCTGGCGGCAGATGGGCCGCACCGACGACGAGACCCCGGAGGCGCTCCCGGCGCAACGGCCGGCCGGCCGGGCACCCGCGGCCGAGCGCCGGCCGGCGGGGACCACGGTCCCGGCGAAGGAACCACCGGCCGACGTCGCCGGCGCCCAACCGGCGCCCGCGGCCGCGGCAGAGGAACCGGTGGCCGGGCCGGACACCGCCGCCCGGCACCGCGTGCCGGA
>JAICJK010000459.1 GCA_025928415.1 Solirubrobacteraceae bacterium
CCGACGTCGCCGGGCCCGCCGACGCGGCTGCGGTCCGGGCGGGTCAAGCCGTCGTGGTGCGGCCGTCGGGCGCCACCGGCGTGCGCGCCCAGGCCGCGGGCCGCGAGCTGCGCGTCGCCACGGCCTCCGACCCGGCGCTGCGGGCCTTCCTGGAGTACTGGCTCGGGCGCGGCAGCGGCGGCTGAGCCGTCGCGCCGCGGCGTCCGCGGCCCGGCTTGGCAAGATGGCCACCTCCATGCGCATCGCCCTGGCCCAGCTCAACACCGTCGTCGGCGACCTGCCCGGCAACGAGGCCCGCGTCGCCCGGGCGATCGACGACGCCCGCGAGGCCGGGGCCGCGCTCGTGGCGACCCCCGAGCTCGCGCTGTCCGGCTACCCGCCCGAGGACCTGCTGTTCAAGGAGCACTTCCTGGCCTCCGCCCGCGCCGCGCTGGACCGCGTGGCGGGACGCGCGCGCGGCATCGTGGCGCTGATCGGCTTCCCCGAGCGCGACGACGACGTCTACAACGCGCTGGCCGTGTGCGCCGACGGCGCCGTCCAGGCCGTCTACCGCAAGATGCGGCTGCCCAACTACGGCGTCTTCGACGAGGTGCGCTACTTCCAGGCCGGCACGGAGCCGATGCTGATCGAGGTCGACGGCGTCGGAGTCGGGCTGACGATCTGCGAGGACATCTGGGTCCCGGGCGCCCCGGCGATGGACGAGGCGCTGGCCGGCGCGCGGCTGGTCGTGAACATCTCGGCCTCCCCCTACCACGCCGGCAAGGCCGCCGAGCGCGAGCGGATGATCGCCCAGCGCGCGCGCGACGGCCTCTGCGCGGTCGCCTTCTGCGCCCTGGTCGGCGGCCAGGACGAGCTGATCTTCGACGGCGCGAGCGTCGTCGTCGACCACACCGGCGCGGCCATCGCGCGCTCCCCGCAGTTCTCCGAGGACCTGCTGATCGCCGACGTCGACACCTCCGCGGCGGGCTCGGCCCGCCTGCGCGACACGCGCCCGCGCCTGGCCGTCCGCGAGGCGCGGCCCCGCGTGGCCCACGGCGGCGCGTTCGCGAGCAGCGTGACCGCCGACCGCTCCCACCACGGCCTGGTCGCCGAGCCGCTGGACCCGATCGCCGAGGTCTACGCGGCGCTGGTGCTCGGCACGCGCGACTACGTGGCCAAGAACGGCTTCCGCCACGTCTGCCTCGGGCTGTCGGGCGGCATCGACTCGACGCTCGTCCTGCTCGTCGCCGTCGACGCGCTCGGGGCCGACCGCGTGACGGCGGTCATCATGCCCTCGCGCTACTCGAGCACCGGCACGCAGTCCGACGCCCGGGCGCTGGCGGGCAACCTCGGCGTCGACGTCGTCGAGCTGCCGATCGAGGGCCCGATGACCGCCTACGACGAGCTGCTGGCCGCGCCGTTCGCCGGGCGCGCGCCGGACCTGACCGAGGAGAACCTGCAGGCCCGGATCCGCGGCAACCTGCTGATGGCGCTGTCGAACAAGTTCGGCTGGCTGGTCCTGACCACGGGGAACAAGTCGGAGATGAGCGTCGGCTACTCGACGCTCTACGGGGACAGCGCGGGCGGCTTCGCGGTGATCAAGGACTGCCCGAAGACGCTGGTCTACGAGCTCACCGCCCACCGCGCGCACCGCGACCCGGAGAATCCGGTCCCCGAGGAGATCGTCACGCGCGCGCCGTCGGCCGAGCTGCGCCTCGAGCAGCGCGACGAGGACTCCCTGCCGCCCTACGACGTCCTCGACCCGATCCTCGAGGGCTACGTGGAGTTCGACCTCGGCCGCGAGCAGCTCATCGCGCGCGGCCTGCCCGCGGAGGCCGTCGACCGCGTGCTGCGCCTGGTGGACCTCGCGGAGTACAAGCGCCGCCAGTCGCCGCCCGGGATCAAGATCACCCCGCGCGCCTTCGGCCGGGACCGGCGCCTGCCGATCACGAACGCCTACCGCGGCTGAGCGGGCGATCGGGCGATCCGGCGAACCGGCCCCGGGGGCCGGATCGCCTTGGGCGAACCGGCGCAGAGCGCCGCTTCGCCGGCCCGCCTCAGTCCGCCGCCCGCCCGCTCTCAGCCCGCCGGCAGCGGCCGCACCGCGACCGTCATCCGGACCAGCGCGCACAGGCGGCCCTGGTCGTCGGTGATCTCGACCTCCCAGACCCACGTCGTGCGGCCGCGGTGGCGGCGGACGGCGCGGGCGTGCACCGTGCCCTCGAGGATCGGCCGCAGGAACGAGGTCTGGTTGGACAGGCCCTGGGCCATCATGCCGTCCGCGGCGACCGCCCAGCCCGTGGCCAGCGACGTGATCGACTCGGCCATCGAGGCGTAGACGCCGCCGTGGACGAGGCCCATCGGCTGCTTGACCTCGTCGCGGACGGCCACCCGGGCGGTGACCTCGTCGTCGGAGCGCGCGAGGATCTCCAGCCCGTAGAGGGCGTCGAACGTGCGGTCGAGCGGCACGACGGGCTCGAAGTCCATCGCCGGACCCTAGATGAGGGGCGCGCGGGAGCGCGGCTTCCCGGCCGACCCGTTCTCTAGGCTTGTCCGCCACATGAGCAGGCTCGACGAACTCCCCGCGGACCAGAAGGCGGTCCTCCAGCTCCTGCTCAAGCAGGGCAAGTCGTACGCAGAGCTCGGGGGGCTGCTGAGGATCGACGAGCGGGCCGTGCGCGAGCGCGCGCTCGACGCGCTGGAGAACCTCGGCGCCGACGCCCCGTCAGGCCTCAACGCCGCGCGCCAGGACGAGGTCGGCGACTACCTGCTCGGCCAGCAGTCCGCCGCCGAGGCCGACACGACCCGCACGTTCCTGCAGGGCTCCGCGGCGGGCCGCGCGTGGGCGCGCGCGATCTCCGGCCAGCTCGAGCCGGTCGCGCGCGATCCGCTCCCCGCGGTCCCCGACGAGCCGCCCGAGGGCGCCGCG
>JAICJK010000022.1 GCA_025928415.1 Solirubrobacteraceae bacterium
CGCGGCCAGCGCGGCCGCGAGCACGGCCATCCCGCCGCCGGCCCGCCCCCTCACAGCGCCTTCTCCCCCCAGAAGCTCGCGAACGGGTTGGCGTTGAAGTCCGCCACCGGGCGATAGCCCTCGCGCTCGTAGAGGCGCTGGGCGTGCGGCTGCCCCGGCCCGGTGTCCAGCCGCGCCACCGTGTAGCCCCGCTCGCGCGCCGCGTCCTCCAGCGCGAACAGCAGCTCCCGCGCGATCCCGCGCCCCCGCGCCGGCGGGACCACGTACATCCGCTTGATCTCGCACGTGCCGTCCGGCAGGCGCTTGACCCCGCCGCAGCACACGGCCTGCCCGTCCTGCTCGCCGACCAGGAACGCGCCGTGCGGCGGCGCCATCTGCTCGGCGGTCGCGGTCGGGGCGCCGGGGACGTCGATGCGCCCGTACAGCGGCTCGAGCTCGGCGACCATCGCCTCGACGAGGTCGCTCCCCGGAGGCTCGTCGGCGCGGGCGTGGCGGAACGTCGGCACTCGGGTAGGTTCCCACGCCGACATGGCCCGCGACTGGCGAGACCTCTTCATCACCGACGCGGCGGTCGCCGGGCCCGCGGCCGATAGCGGGGAGGTCGAGCGGCGCAGCGGCTTCTTCCGCCGCCTGCGCGAGAACCTGTCCAAGACGCGCGCCGCCCTGGCCGCCGAGGTGCAGGCCACGCTGTTCGAGGGCGACCTGGACGAGGAGACCTGGGAGCGCCTGGAGGAGGCGCTGATCATGGCCGACGTCGGCGCCCAGACCACGGCGCGCGTCGTGGGCGAGCTCGAGGACGAGGCCGACGCCGGCGACCTCGTCGGCGGCGAGGCGCTGAGCGCCCGGCTGATCGAGCTCATGGCCGCGCTGGCCCGCGTGGGCGACGACCACATCGACCTGCGCCACACCCCGACGGTGATCATGGCCGTCGGCGTCAACGGCACGGGCAAGACCACGACGATCGGCAAGCTCGCCTGGCATCTCCAGCGCGAGCTCGGGCTGAAGGTCGTCCTCGGCGCCGCGGACACCTTCCGCGCCGCGGCGACCGAGCAGCTCGAGGGCTGGGCGCAGCGCGCGGGCTGCGAGATCGTCACCGGGCCCGCGGGCTCGGACCCCGGCTCGGTCGCCTTCGACGCGGTCGCCAAGGGCCGCCAGGGCGGCGCCGACGTGATCATCGTCGACACGGCCGGCCGCCTGCACAACCAGGACCACCTGATGGAGGAGCTGGCGAAGATCCGCCGGGTGATCGCCAAGCAGATGCCCGACGCGCCGCACGAGACGCTGCTGACCGTCGACGCCACCACCGGGCAGAACGGGCTGCGGCAGGCCAAGCTGTTCTCGGAGATCGTCCGCGTCGACGGCATCGTGCTGACCAAGCTCGACGGGACCGCCAAGGGCGGCATCGCCCTGGCGATCGCCGGGGAGCTCGGCATCCCGGTCAAGCTCATCGGCATCGGCGAGGCCCTGGACGACCTGCGGCCGTTCGACGCCGACGACTTCGCCGCGGCCCTGCTCGCGGCCGACTGAGGGGCGGTCGGCCGCCTGGCCGTCGGGTACATTCGAGGGCGTGGAGGCCTGGGTCATCTGGATCATCGCCGCGGCTGCGCTGGCCGCGGGGGAGATCGCGACGACCGGGTTCTTCCTCGCCCCGTTCGCGGGCGGCGCGCTGCTCGCCGCGATCGTCGCGGCCGCGGGGGCGGGCGGCGCCGTGTCCGCCGTCGTGTTCCTCGCCGCCTCCGTGGCCCTGTTCGGCCTGCTGCGGCCCGTCGCCCGCCGGCACGTCCACATGCCGCCGCAGCTGCGCACGGGCACCGACGCCCTGATCGGCGAGCGCGCCGTGGTGCTGCAGCGGATCGCCAACGCCGAGGGCGTCGGCGCCGTGAAGCTCGCCGGCGAGGTCTGGAGCGCCCGCGCCTACGACGAGGACGAGGTCCTCGAGGCCGGCGAGAAGGTGCAGGTCATCGAGATCCGGGGCGCCACCGCCCTCGTCACCGAGGTATGAGGGGAGCGTCCGTTGGCCGCACTGATCGTCGTCATCGTCCTGATCCTCTTCGCGCTGTTCGTCGCGGCGAAGACCGTGCGGATCATCCCGCAGGCCCGCGCCGGCGTCGTGGAGCGCCTCGGGCGCTACTCCCGCACGCTCACCCCGGGGCTGACGATCGTCATCCCGTTCATCGACCGCGTCAAGCCGCTGATCGACCTGCGCGAGCAGGTCATCGCCTTCGCGCCGCAGCCCGTGATCACCGAGGACAACGTCTCGGTGATGATCGACACGGTCCTCTACTTCACGATCACCGAGCCCAAGTCGGCGACCTACGAGATCGCCAACCCGCTGCAGGCGATCGAGCAGCTCACGGTGACCACGCTGCGCAACGTCATCGGCGGGCTCACGCTGGAGCAGACGCTCACCTCCCGCGACCAGATCAACTCGCAGCTGCGGATCGTCCTCGACGAGGCCACCGGCCGCTGGGGCATCCGGATCAACCGCGTCGAGATCAAGTCCGTCGACCCGCCGGCCACGATCCAGGAGGCGATGGAGAAGCAGATGCGCGCCGAGCGCGACCGCCGCGCGGCGATCCTCAACGCCGAGGGCGTCAAGCAGTCCCAGATCCTGACCGCCGAGGGCGAGAAGCAGTCCGCGGTGCTGAAGGCCGAGGGCGCGCGGGCGGCGGCGATCCTGCGCTCCGAGGGCGAGGCCAAGGCCATCGACACCGTCTTCCGGGCGATCCACGAGGGCGCGCCCGACCAGGCCCTGCTGAGCTATCAGTACCTGCAGATGCTGCCCCAGCTCGCGCAGGGCGAGGCGAACAAGATCTTCATCATCCCGAGCGAGTTCTCCCAGGCGCTCGGCAACCTGGGCGACGTGGTCTCCAAGGTCACGGGCGGCGAGGCCCGCCCCGCCGTCCCGCCGCCGCCGCCGGACCCGCCACCGCCCGAGCAGGGATGAGCGAGGCGGCCGTCCGGCTCGCGCTGCCGGACTGGGCCGCGGGCCCCCTCGACCCGCCGCCCGCCGGCGCCGGCGACCGGGAGCGCATGGCCTTCGCCGTCGCGCTCGCGCGCCGCAACGTGGAGGCGGGCACGGGCGGCCCGTTCGGCGCCGCGGTCTGGGCGGGGGACGAGCTGCTCGCCGTGGGCGTCAACGTCGTCCTGGCGCAGGGCGCGTCGATCGCGCACGCCGAGGTCATGGCGCTGGCCGGCGCCCAGCAGCGCGTCGGGCGCCCCCGGCTGGCCGAGGGCCCCGCGGGCGCGGGGCGGCCGCGCGTCGCGCTGGTCACGAGCGCGCAGCCGTGCGTGATGTGCTTCGGGGCCGTGCTGTGGGCCGGGGTCGACGAGCTCGTGATCGGCGCCCGCGGCGAGGACGTCGAGTCGCTGGCCGGCTTCGACGAGGGCCCGCTGCCCGCCGCCTGGCCCGCGGAGCTCGCGGCGCGCGGCATCGCGGTCCGCCGCGACGTCGAGCGCGAGGCCGCCCGCGCGGTCCTGGCCGCCTATGCCGCCCGCGGCGGCCCCCGGTACTGACTGCGGGCCCTTGCCAGACTCCGGGGCATGGACCTGGTCGCGCCCGCCGTCGCCGCATACGCCGAGGCGCACGTCACGCCGCCTCCGGACTACCTCGTGCGCCTGGACGCCGAGGCCCGCGCGCTCCTGCCCTTCCCGTCGATGCTCAGCGGCCCCGTGGTCGGGCGGCTGCTCGAGACGCTGGTCGCCTTCCGTGGCGCCCGCGCGGTGCTCGAGATCGGGACCTACGCCGGGGCGTCGGCGCTGTGGATGGCCCGCGGGCTGCCCCCCGGCGGCGCGATCGTCACCTGCGAGCTGGACCCCGCCCACGCGGCCTTCGCCCGCCGCCACATCGCGGCCTCCCCGCACGCCGGCCAGGTCGAGGTGCGCCTCGGCCCGGCGCTCGAGACGATGGCGGCGCTCGACGGCCCGTTCGACCTGGTGTTCATCGACGCCGACAAGACGGGCTACACCGCCTACCTGGACGCCGCCCTGCCCAAGCTCGCGCCCGGCGGGGTGGTCGTCGCCGACAACGTCCTGCGGTCGGGCCGCGTCCTGACCGCCGGCAGCGCCGATCCGGACACGGTCGCGATGCACGCGTTCAACGAGCGGGTCGCCGGGGACCCGTCCCTCGCGGCCACGCTGCTGACCGTCCGCGACGGCCTGCTGCTCATCAGGCGCGCGTAGACTGGATCCGAGTGTTCGACGCCCTCTCCGAGAAGCTCCAGGCCACGCTGGCCGACGTCCGTGGCCACGGCACGCTGACCGAGGACGACGTCAAGAAGGCGATGCGGGAGATCCGCCTCGCGCTGCTCGAGGCCGACGTGAACTTCCGGGTGGTCAAGGAGTTCACGACCACGGTCCGCGAGCGCTGCTCGGGCGCCGAGGTCCTCGGGCAGCTCAACCCCGGCCAGCAGGTCGTCAAGATCGTCAACGAGGAGCTCGCGGCGCTGATGGGCGGCGCGAGCGCTGGGGTGTCGTTCTCCCCGCGCCCGCCGACGGTCGTCCTGATGGCCGGCCTGCAGGGCTCGGGCAAGACGACCGCGACGGCCAAGCTCGCGCGCCACCTGCGCGAGGAGCACGGCTCGTCGGTGGCCGTGGCCGCGTGCGACGTCTACCGCCCGGCGGCGGTGGAGCAGCTCGTGAAGGTCGGCGGCCAGGCCGGGGCGACCGTCTACGAGCGCGGCACGGAGGAGAACCCGGTCGACATCGCCCGCTGGGCGCTCGACCAGGCCAAGATGGACGGCAAGGACGTCCTGATCGTCGACACCTCCGGGCGCCTGCACATCGACACCGAGCTCATGCAGGAGCTCAAGGACATCCGCACGGCGGTCCGCCCGCACACGATCCTGCTCGTCGTCGACGCGATGACCGGCCAGGACGCCGTCAACGTCGCCGAGCAGTTCGCCGAGGCCGTCAACTTCGACGGCGTCGTGATGACCAAGCTCGACGGCGACGCGCGCGGCGGCGCCGCGCTGAGCGTCAAGGCGGTCACCGGCAAGCCGATCCTGTTCGCCTCGACCGGCGAGAAGCTCGAGCAGTTCGAGCGCTTCCATCCCGATCGGATGGCCCAGCGGATCCTCGGCATGGGCGACGTCCTGTCGTTCATCGAGAAGGCCGAGCGCCAGTTCGACGAGGACGAGGCGAAGGCGCTCGAGCGCAAGCTGCGCCGCGACGAGTTCACGCTCGAGGACTTCCTCGACCAGCTCAGGCAGATCCGCAGGATGGGGCCGCTGACCTCGCTGCTGGGCATGATGCCCGGCTTCTCGGGCCAGCAGCTCAAGGGGCTGAAGGTCGACGAGCGCGAGCTCGACCGCATCCAGGCGATCATCCTGTCGATGACGCCCGAGGAGCGCCGGCGACCCGAGCTCATCAAGGGCTCGCGGCGGCTGCGGATCGCCAAGGGCTCGGGCACCAACGTCCAGGCGGTCAACCAGCTCGTCAAGCAGTTCGGTCAGATGCGCAAGATGATGAAGCAGCTGGGGCGGGGCAAGATGCCCGACCTCGGGGCGATCATGCGCCAGGCCCGCTAACCTCACGCGTCGGCCTTCACGCCGCCCCAAGCCCAGCTTTCAGAGAGGACCTCAGTGGCAGTTCGACTCAGGCTCACCCGCGTGGGTGGCCGCAAGGACCCGGTCTGGCGCATCGTCGTCGCCGACCAGCGGTCCCCCCGCGACGGGCGCATCATCGAGACCGTCGGGCAGTACAACGCGCAGACCGAGCCGTCGACGATCGTCGTCAAGGAGGACCGCGTCCGCGAGTGGCTGGCCAAGGGCGCGCAGCCCTCCGACACCGTGCGCAAGCTCCTGCGCACGCAGGGCATCTCCTAGCCCACCCCCGTGCGCGAGCTGCTCGAGTTCCTCGCCCGCCAGCTCGTCGAGTCGCCCGACGGCGTGGCCGTCGAGCAGTTCGAGGAGGACGACGGCACGGTCGTGCTCGAGCTGTCGGTCGCCGAGGACGACTACGGGCGCGTCATCGGCCGGGGCGGGCGCACCGCCAACGCGCTGCGCACGGTGGTCAAGGCCGCGGCGGTCCGCGCGGAGCGCCGCGTGCTCGTCGACATCGTCGACTGACCGCCGGATGGGAGAGCGCGGCCCCGACTGGCTCGCCGCGGGCCGCGTGGGACGGCCCCACGGGCTCGACGGCTCCTTCCACGTGACCCGCCCGCGCGCCGGGCTGCTGTCGGAGGGCCTGCAGGTCCGCGTCGGCGAGCGCGCCACCGAGGTCGTGCGCCGCGCCGGCACCGACGAGCGCCCGATCGTCCGCGTGGCGCTGGCCACCTCGCGCGAGGCGGTGCAGGCGCTGCGCGGGCAGGACCTGTGGGTCCCGCGGGCCGCGGCGCCGCCGCTGGGCGACGACGAGTGGTGGGCCGGCGAGCTCGAGGGCTGCGCGGTGGTCGACGGCGCGCGCGCGGTCGGGCACGTGCGGGCGCTGGTCGCGCTGCCGTCCTGCGAGGCGCTCGCGGTCGAGCGCGCCGGCGGCGGCGGCGAGCTGCTCGTGCCGCTCGTGCGCGACGCGGTCCGCGACGTGGACGTCGCGGCCCGCCGCATCGACGTCGACCTGGCGTTCCTGGGGGAGGAGGACTGACCGTGCAGCTCGACGTGGTGACGCTGTTCCCGGACTGGTTCGACTGGTTCCGCTCCCAGCGGCACGTCGCCAACGCGCTCGCGCGCGGCCTCGACCTGCGCACCCACGCGCTGCGCGACCACACGCCGCTGAGCGGCGGGCAGGTCGACGACACCCCGTTCGGGGGCGGCGCCGGGATGGTGCTGCGGGTCGACGTCATGGACGCGGCGCTGCGCGCGATCTACGGGACCGACCCGACCGACCTGCGCCACCAGCGCCGGGTGATCGCGCTGACGCCCGGCGGGCGGATGCTCGACGACGGCTACGTCGACGAGCTCGCCGCCGAGCCCGCCGTCACGCTGCTGTGCGGGCGCTACGAGGGCTTCGACGAGCGCATCGTCCAGCACTTCGCGTCCGACACGCTGAGCGTGGGCCGCTACGTGCTGAGCGGCGGGGAGCTCGCGGCGATGGTCGTCGCGGACGCCGTCATCCGCAAGCTCCCGGGCGCCCTCGGGCACGCCGGCTCGGCCGTCGAGGAGTCCTTCAGCCCGGCGCTGGGCGGCAACCCGGAGTACCCGCACTACACGCGCCCCGCCGACTTCCGGGGCTGGCGGGTGCCGGAGATCCTGCTGTCCGGCCACCACGAGGAGATCAGGACCTGGCGCCGGGCCCGCAGCCAGGAGCGCGGCGGGACGCCGTAGGGGCGCACTTCGCTACGATCGTTGCCCGCGCGGTGAGGCGCCGTCCTGCGTCCCGCACCCTCCACGCCCCCTCCTCCTTCGCCATGAGCACCGTCATCGACACCCTCGAGCGCGCCCAGCTGCGCCGCGTTCCGAAGTTCACGCCGGGCGACCGCGTGAAGGTCCACTTCCAGGTCATCGAGGGCACCCGGCGGCGCACCCAGGTCTTCGAGGGCATCGTGATCAAGCGCCAGGGCCACGGCGCGCGCGAGACGTTCACCGTGCGCAAGCAGTCCTTCGGCGTCGGCGTGGAGCGCACGTTCCCCGTGCACTCGCCGAAGATCGAGCGCATCGAGATCGCCGCCCGCGGCGACGTGCGGCGCGCGAAGCTCTACTACCTCCGCGATCGCGTCGGCAAGCGCGCCCGCGTGCGCGAGCGCCGCTACGTCGGCCCCGAGCAGGCCGTCGAGCCCGGGCTGCTGCACGATCCGTCGGCAGCGCAGGCCGAGGCCGCCACGGACGAGGTCGTCGCCGCGGAGGACGAGGTCGTCGGGGCCACGGACGCCTCCGGCGCCACCGCTGAGGATCCGGCCGTCGTGGCCGAGGCCGTGGAGGCCGCGGCGGCCGCCGAGGCCGAGGCTGCGCCGGACGGCGACGCGGCGTCCGAGGACGCCCCGGGCGCCCCCGACGCCAAGGCGTGAAGAAGCGCGAGAAGTCCGCGGCGGGCTCGCTGGTCGAGCTCGTCGTCATCGTCGCGATCGCGCTCGGCCTCGCGCTCGGCATCCAGGCCTTCCTCGTCAAGCCCTACCGCATCCCCAGCGAGTCGATGGTGCCGACGCTCGAGGTCGGCCAGCGCGTGCTGGTCAACCGCATCGGCAACCGGTTCTCGGACCCGAGCGTGGGGGAGATCGTCGTCTTCCACCCGCCGGTCGGCGCCGAGACGCAGACCTGCGGCGCCGCCCGCCGCCCGTCGGGCCAGGCCTGCGACCAGGAGACGCCGCAGAAGTCGAGCGTGAACTTCATCAAGCGCGTCGTCGCCGGCCCCGGGGACAAGCTGTCGATCGTGGGTGGCCACGTGATCCTCAACGGCAAGCGCCAGAAGGACGGGTTCACGCGGCCGTGCGCCGACGGCGACGGGTGCGACTTCCCGTCGCCGATCACCATTCCGCCCGACCACTACTTCATGATGGGCGACAACCGTGGCGAGTCCGACGACAGCAGGTTCTGGGGCCCCGTTCCCAAGAAGTGGATCATCGGCGGTGCCTTCGCCACGTACTGGCCGCCCAACCGCATCGGGCTCTTCTGAGGGCCGCAAGGCCCAGGGCCAGAAGGCCAAGGCGCGGCGCGCGAGCAAGCGGACGGGGCGCAAGCTGTTCGCGTTCGACCGGCGCCTCGGCGTCCGCTGGGTCGCCGGGGCCGACGAGGCCGGGCGCGGCTGCCTGGCCGGCCCGCTCGTCGCGGGGGCGGTGCTCTTCGACCTCCACCGCCTCGGCGTGCGCGAGGTCCGCGCGCTCAGCGCGCTGAACGACTCCAAGCAGCTCACGCCCGAGGGCCGCGAGGCGCTCTACCCGGTCGTCATGCGCACGGCGGTGCAGGCCTCGGTGGTCTCGCGCTGCGTGTGCGGGATCGACGCCCGCGGCCTGCACAAGACCAACCTCGCCGCGTTGCGCGACGCCCTCGCGCGCGTGGCCGCCGCCGCGGACGGTCCCGTGCTGTGCCTGGTGGACGGCTTCCGCGTGCCCGCGTTCGGCTTCGAGCAGCGGGCGATCGTCGACGGGGACGCCACGAGCGCGGCGATCGCGGCCGCGTCGATCCTGGCCAAGGTCTCCCGCGACCGGTTCATGCACCGCGCCGACGCGCGGCATCCGGGCTGGGAGTTCGCCGCGCATGTCGGCTACTCCACGCCCGAGCACCGCGACGCGATCCAGCGGCTGGGCGTCTCGCCGCTGCACCGGATGAGCTTCCAGTCGATGGCCTACCAGCAGCTCGCGCTGTAGCGACGGCCGGGCGGCCGGGCGCCGTCAGCTCTGCCGGCGGACGATCGCGACGATCGCGACGACGATGACGGCCAGCAGGACGATCTCGAGGCCGACCGTGACGAGCACGGGCGAGCCGGACGTGGCCTGCTGGACCGCGCGGAACCCGACCGAGGCGCCGAAGAAGGCGACCAGGGCCCAGAGGATGGTCGTCCGGTCCATGCGCGGCCGATCGTGGCAGTTCCTTGACCCGCGCGCGTGGAGCCGGCACGGCACCCCGGCCTACGGTCCGGCCCATGCCGTCCTCCGACCTCCGCCAGCAGCTCGGCCGCACCGGCGAGCAGATCGCCGCCGCGCACCTCGAGCGCCTGGGCTACGCGATCGTGGCCCGCAACCACCGCACGCGCTTCGGCGAGCTGGACCTCGTCGCCGCGGACGCCGAGACCCTGGTCTTCGTGGAGGTCAAGACGCGCCGGGCCGGCCCCGGTCGCCCGTGGGACAACCTGCACGAGCGCAAGCGCGCGCAGGTCCGCGCCATGGCGGCGGCCTACCTGGCCGAGGTCGCCGACCGGCCCCGGGGGCGCGAGCTGCGCTTCGACGCGGTGGGGGTCGTCATCGACGCCCAGGGCCGCCTCGTGGCGCTCGACCACCTCGAGGCGGCGTTCTGATGCCCGCCCACGTGGCGACCTACGCGCTCGTCGGCATCGAGTCGCGGCGGGTGGACGTCGAGGTCGACCTGCGCGCGGGGCTGCCCAGCTTCACGATCGTCGGCCTGGGGGACCGGGCCGTGCGCGAGGCGCGCGAACGCGTCCGCGCCGCGATCGTCAACTCGGGCTTCACCTTCCCGGCCAAGCGGGTCACGGTGAACCTCGCGCCGGCCTATCTGCACAAGAGCGGGCCGGCCTACGACCTGCCGATCGCCTGCGCGATCCTGGCCGCGGCCGGCGAGCTCCCGGCCGAGCGCCTGGCGCGCCTGGCCGTCTACGGGGAGCTCGCCCTCGGCGGCGAGGTCCGCCCGAGCCGCGGCGTGCTCGCCGTCGCCGAGGGGGTGCGCGAGCAGGGCCTGGACGGCGTGGTCGTGGCGCCCGAGCGCGTGCGGGAGGCCGCGCTGGTCGACGGCGTGGCCGCCCACGGCGCCGCGACGCTCCGCGACGTCGTGACCCTGCTGCGCGGGGAGGCGCCCGCGGGGGCCGCCGTCCCGCCGCCCGAGGAGATCGGCCCGGATCCGCACGCGCACGCGGGCCTCGACCTGGCCGACGTGCGCGGCAACGCCGCGGTGCTCGAGGCGCTCACCGTGGCCGCCGCGGGCGGCCACAACCTGCTGATGACCGGCCCGCCCGGCACGGGCAAGACGATGCTCGCGCGCCGGCTGCCGACGATCCTGCCACCCCTCGGGCGCGCGGAGGCCCTCGAGGTCACCCGCATCCACTCGATCACCGGCCTGCGCGGCTCGGGCGAGCTGGCCGTCGAGCGCCCGTTCCGCGCGCCGCACCACTCCGTCTCGCCCTCGGGGCTGGTCGGGGGCGGAGACGTCCCGCGCCCCGGCGAGGTCACGCTCGCCCACCACGGCGTGCTGTTCCTCGACGAGCTCTCGGAGTTCCAGCGCGCGAGCCTGGAGTCGCTGCGCCAGCCGCTGGAGGACGGCCGCATCGCGATCGTCCGCGGCCAGCGGACCGCGATCTTCCCCACGCGCTTCCAGCTCGTCGCCGCGACCAACCCCTGCCCGTGCGGGCAGGCGGGCACCGGGAGCTGCCGTTGCACCGAGGCCGACCACGCCCGCCACCGGCGGCGGCTCAGCGGCCCCCTGCTGGATCGCATCGACCTGCACGTGAGCGTCGATCGCCCGAGCGCCGAGCAGCTCGCGGGCCCGCCGCTGCGGTCCTCGGCCGTCGAGCGCGAGCGCGTCGTGGCCGCCCGGGAGCGCCAGGCCCGGCGGCTGGCCGGTACCGGGGTGCCGAGCAACGCCCATCTCGACGCGGCGCTCGTGCGCCGCCACGTGCGCCTGGACGCCACCGCGGAGGGCCACCTGTGGCGCCACTACGACCGCGGCGCGCTGAGCGCGCGCGGCCAGCTGCGCGTGCTGCGCCTGGCGCGCACGCTGGCCGACCTGGCCGGCGCCGACGCCGTCGGCGCCGGCCATGTGCTGCAGGCTCTCGCGCTGCGCCAGGACGACGGCGCGGCGGCGGTCGGGGCATGACGGCCTGCCCGGCGTGCCTGCGCCGCGCCTGGCTGCTGGGCCTGCTGGCCCCGAACCTGGAGCTCGCGTGGCGCGGGCGGCGGCCGCTCAAGGACATCCTGGCCCTCGAGGACGGCGCGCTCGTCGCCGCGCTCGCGGGCCGCAGGCGGTCCGCGGTCGAGGCGGCCTACGAGGCCTTCTCGGCGCGGCAGGCGCGCGCCGCCTGCGCGGCGGCGGCGGTCACGCCGGTCTGCCGCCACGACGGGCGCTACCCCGCGCGCCTGCGCACGGGCCCCGGGGCGCCGGCGGTGCTCTACGTCGCCGGCGATCCCCGGCGCCTGTCGCGGCTCGTCGGCGGCGACGTGGACGACGGCCCGCCGGCCGCTGCCGTGGTGGGGACGCGCCGCGCCTCCCCCGAGGCGCTCCAGGTCGCCACCGCCCTCGGCCGCGGCCTGGCCGCGGCCGGGGTGACCGTGGTCAGCGGCATGGCGCTCGGGGTCGACAGCGCCGCACACCAGGGCGCGCTCGACGCCGGCGGCCCGACGCTCGCCGTGCTCGCGTGCGGCCCCGAGCGCGCCTACCCGGCCCGGAAGCTCGCGCTGCACCGGCGGCTGGTGGCCGAGCAGCTGGTCGTGTCCGAGCTGCCGCCGGGCGCGCCGCCGTGGCGCTGGAGCTTCCCGGCGCGCAACCGCATCATCGCCGCGCTGGGCCGCGTGACGCTCGTGGTCGAGGCGGCCGAGCGCTCGGGGTCGCTGATCACCGCGGACTTCGCCGCCGACCTCGGCCGCGACGTCGCCGCGGTCCCGGGCCGCGCGTGGAGCCCGCGGACGCGCGGCAGCAACGCGCTGCTCGGGCAGGGCGCCGCCGTCGTCCTCGATGTCGAGGACGCGCTCGACGCGGTGCTCGGGCTGGACCGCCCGGACGTCCCCGGCGTGGCCGCCGCCCGGCTGCCCGATGGCCTGGCCCGGGTGCTCGACGCGGTGGCCGCGGGCGCCGAGGTCCCGGCGCCGGGGGCGGACGGCGCGCAGGTCGGCGCGGCGCTCGTGGCGCTGGCCGAGCTCGAGGGCCTCGGCCTCGTGCGGCGCGCTCCCGGCGGCCGCTACGTCGCGACGGCGCCCGGGTGGCGGCCGCTCGCGTCGACGCCCCGTCCGGCCGGCGACGGGCCACGGGGGCCGGGCGGCGACCATCTAGGGTGCTGCTCGTGAGCGAGCAGCGCGTGCCCGTGTGCCTCTCGATCGCGGGCTCCGACTCGGGCGGCGGCGCCGGGATCCAGGCCGACCTGAAGGCCTTCGCGGCCTGCGGCGTGCACGGCGCCACGGCCATAACCGCGCTCACCGCGCAGAACACCACCGGCGTGCGCGCCGTCGAGCCGGTCGCGCCCGCGATGATCGAGGCGCAGGTGCGCGCCGTGGCCGAGGACCTCGGCGTCGACGCGGTGAAGGTCGGGATGCTCGGCGGCGTGGCAGCGATCCAGGCCGTGGCGCGGGCGCTCGACGGCCTGCCCGCCGGGACCCCGGTGGTCGTCGACCCGGTCATGGTCGCCGAGTCCGGCGCCGCGTTGCTGGACGCCGGCGCGCAGGATGCGCTGGCCGAGCTGATCCTGCCGCGCGCCACGGTCCTGACCCCGAACCTGCCGGAGGCGCGCGCGCTGGCGGGCGACGCGGGGCTCGACGGCGAGGCGCTGGCCCGCGCGGTGCACGCCCTCGGTCCGCGGGTGGTCGTCGTCACCGGCGGGCACCGCGCGAGCGGCGTGGACCTGGTCTTCGACGGCGGGCGGCTCGCCGAGCTCGCGGGCCCGCGGTTCCCCGACGGGGCCGCGCACGGCTCCGGCTGCACGCACTCCTCGGCGCTGGCGGCCCACCTCGCCCACGGCTGGGCGCCGGTCGACGCCGCGCGCGCCGCGCGGGAGGTC
>JAICJK010000020.1 GCA_025928415.1 Solirubrobacteraceae bacterium
GACACGGCGCGCGTCACGGGCGCCGGCGCGGGGAACCTGCTGGCGCGGATCGCCGGCCGGGCCGAGCGGACCGTCCTGCTCTGCGCCCATCTCGACACGGTCGGGCACGCCGGCGTCGTGGAGCCGGTCTGCGAGGAGGGCGCCTGGACGAGCGCCGGCGACACGATCCTCGGCGCGGACAACAAGGCCGCCGTCGCGGTGCTGCTCGAGGTGGCGCGGCGCTGCGCCGCCTCGCCGGCCGGGCCACCACCCGTCGGCCTCGAGCTGCTGTTCACGGCCTCCGAGGAGAACGCGCTGGCCGGCTCGAAGGCCTTCGACGCCTCGCGCCTGCGGGCCGACCTGGGCTACGTCTTCGACCAGGCGACGCCGATCGGGGGGATCGTGATGGCCTCGCCGACCGCCTACCGCGTCCACGCCGCGTTCCGCGGCCGGCCCGCGCACGCCGGCATCCGGCCCGAGGACGGGCGCTCGGCGATCGTGGCCGCCGCGCGGGCGATCGCCGCGCTCGAGCTCGGCCGCCTCGACGAGGGCACCACCGCGAACGTCGGCTCGATCGCCGGCGGCGGGCCGGGCACCAACGTCGTGGCCGAGCACGCGTCCTTCGAGGCGGAGGCGCGGTCCCTGGACGAGGAGCGCGTCGAGGGCGTCGTCGCCGCGATGGTCGACGCCGTCCACGACGCGGCCAACGAGCCCGCCTGCGCCTGCGACGTCGACGTGGACGTCCGGCGGGTCTTCAGCGGCTACCGGCACACGGGCACCCAGGCCTCGGTCGTGGCCGCCGAGGCGGCCCTGCGCGCCTGCGGCCACACGCCCAGCCGCATCGTGACCGGCGGCGGCTCGGACGCCAACGCGCTCGAGGCGCAGGGGCTGCCCGTCACCAACCTCGCCAACGGCACCGAGCGCAACCACGAGCCGACCGAGCGGGTCACCGTCGCCGCCCTGGAGGGCATGCTCGACGTCGCCCTCGCACTGCTCGACGAGCTCGGCGGGTAGGGGAGGGACATGAGCGACCGCGACTTCGAGCCGCTGGGCGGCGAGACGATCCACGAGGGCAAGATCTTCACGCTGCGCGACGAGCGCTTCCGCTTCACCGAGGACGGGGCGGAGGTGCGGCGGGAGATCATCCGCCACCCCGGCGCGGTGGGCATGGTCGCCCACGACGGCGCGCACGTCTGGCTCGTGCGCCAGCCGCGCGAGGCGATCGCAGACCCGGACGTCCTGGAGATCCCGGCGGGCCGCCTGGACAAGGACGGCGAGGCGCCGCTGGCCTCGGCCAAGCGCGAGCTCGCCGAGGAGATCGGCAAGGCGGCCGCCCACTGGGAGCCGCTCGGGTCGTTCTACTCGAGCGTCGGCATCCTGGACGAGGAGGTCCACCTGTTCCTGGCCACGGGCCTGTCCGACGCGTCGGCCGACTCCGGCGAGCAGGAGCGCATCGAGATCGTCCCCTGGCCGCTCGGCGACCTCGACGGGGCGCTGGCCGCCACGCAGGACGCCAAGACGCTGATCGCGCTCACCCGCCTGCGCGACCGGCTGGCCGGCGGCTGACGGCGGCGTTGCAGTCGCAGGGTCCGGCGGTCAGACCGCGAACCCAACGGGCACATGGCCGCCGTCCCCGTCCCCGCCCCCGTCGCCGTGCGCTTCGAGCAGCACGTCCTCGACTTCCTCGCCTACCTCGAGTTCGAGCGCGGGCTGTCGCGCAACACGCTCGACGCCTACCGGTCGGACCTGCTGCAGCTCGGCGCCTACCTCCAGCGCACCGGGGTCGACGCCCTCGAGGCCGGCCACCGGGACCTCGCGGGCTTCCTGTCCGAGCTGGCCGCCGGCAGCGAGGCCCGCCCGCCCGTCGCGCCGGCGACGCTGCAGCGCAAGGCCGCGTGCCTGCGGTCGTTCTACCGCCACCTGCGGCGCTCGGATGTCCTGTCGACCGACCCGACCGCCGACCTGCGCGCGCCGCGCAAGACCCAGCGCCTGCCCAAGGTCCTGTCGCGCGACGAGGTCGCGCGGCTGCTGCGGTCCCCGCGCGGCACGGCGCCCGCCGCCCTGCGCGACCGGGCGCTGCTCGAGCTCATGTACGCCTGCGGCCTGCGCGCCAGCGAGGCGATCGACCTCGAGGTGGGGGACATCGACCTGCGGCTGGGGGTGCTGCGCGCCCGCGGCAAGGGGTCCAAGGAGCGCCTGGTCCCGGTCGGCCGCGAGGCGATCGCCGCCGTCCGCAGCTACCTGCAGCGGGGGCGCCCGGCGCTGGTCGGGCTGCGCGAGGAGCGCCACCTGTTCGTCAACCAGCGGGGCGGCGGGCTGACCCGCCAGGGGCTCTACAAGATCGTCCAGCGCCACGCGGCCGACGCGGGGCTCGCCGACAAGATGAGCCCGCACACCCTGCGCCACACCTTCGCGACCCACCTGCTCGCCGGCGGCTGCGACCTGCGCTCGCTGCAGGAGATGCTCGGCCACGCGGACATCGCCACGACGCAGATGTACACGCATCTCAGCGCCGAGCGCCTCAAGGACGTCTACTTCCAGGCCCATCCCCGCGCCGTCGCACGCTGAACGCCGGGGCGCGGGACGGTGCGGTCCCACCGACCCAGGCCGGCGCGGGAGCCGCGGTCGCGCCGATCCGGGGTGGCGCGGGAGGCGCGGTCGCGCCGCGCCGCGTCGGGGGCCTGTGGCACGATCGTCGCCCGCCATGCGCCGCCTGATCGTGATCCTCGCGCTGGGCGCCGTCGCCCTGCCGGGCTGCGGCGCCGAGCGCCAGTCCCCGCCGGACGTCGCCACGGCGCAGGCCCCCGTGGGCACGCGCGCGGTGCGCTTCGCGCAGGACGGCATCCGCTTCACCGCGCCGGGCAACTGGCGCGTCACGCGCGGCCAGGCGCCGCTCGTGGCCACGGTCAGCTCGGGCCGCGCGACGATCGCGATCTACCGCTACCGCCGCGTCGAGCGCCTGCCGCACGGCACCAAGCAGATCAGCGCCGCCGCCGCCGCGCACTCCAACGCCGCGCTCACCCGCGACCCGAAGATCCAGGAGCTGGCCAACCGCGTCGTGCGCTACGGCGGCCTGCGCGGCTTCCAGCTCCGCGCCGCCGAGACGATCGTCGGGCAGCCGCGGATGGTCCTCTCGACCCACCTGTTCGGGCACCGCGCGGAGTTCGTCGTGGACGCCTTCGCCCCCGCCGAGGACTTCCCCCGCGTCGACCCGGCCGCCTTCAGGCCGCTGCTGGCGTCGCTGCACCTCTCCCGGCCGGCGGGCGGCGCTTGAGCGGCGCCCGGCGCGCCTTCGTGGTCGTCCTGGACGCGTGCGGCGCGGGCGCGCTGGGCGACGCCGCGGACTACGGGGACGCCGGGACCGACACGCTCGTCCACCTCGCCGAGGCCGTCGGCGGGCTGGACCTGCCGGCACTGGGCGGCCTGGGGCTCGGCAACGTGCGCCCGCTGGCCGGCGTCCCGCCCGCCGATGCGCCGGTCCTCCACGGCCGGCTGCACCCGCTCGGCCCCGGCAAGGACTCGACCACCGGGCACTGGGAGCTCATGGGCGTCGTGGCGCCCGCGCCGCTGCCGACCTACCCGGACGGGTTCCCGCCGGAGCTGATGACCCGGCTGGAGGCGCTGACCGGCCGGCGGTTCTGCTGCAACCGGCCCGCCAACGGCGTGGCCGTGCTGGAGGACTTCGGGGAGCATCACCTCGCCACGGGCGAGCCGATCCTCTACACCTCCGCGGACTCGGTCCTGCAGGTGGCGGCCCACCACGACCGGCTGGCCGAGGACGAGCTCGTGGAGCTCTGCCGGACGATCCGCGCGGCGATGACAGGTCCCCATGCCGTCGGCCGGGTGATCGCGCGCCCGTTCGCGGGCCGCCCCGGCGCCTGGCGGCGCACCGAGGGCCGCAAGGACCTGTCGATCCTCCCGCCCGGGCGCTCCTACCTGGAGGCGATCGCCGAGGCGGGCTGCGAGGTCCACGCGGTCGGCAAGGTCCGCGACCTGTTCGCCGGGGTCGGGATCACCCATGCGCATGCGGGCGCGACCAACGCGGCCGCGCTGCAGCGCACCACCGCGCTGCTGGACGGCGAGCTGGAGCACGGCCTCGTGTTCACCAACCTCGTGGAGACCGACCAGCTCTACGGGCATCGCAAGGACGTCGAGGGGTTCCACGCCGCGCTGCGGCGCATCGACGCCGTCGTCGCCGGGTGGCTGGGCGCCCTGCGCCCCGGCGACCTGCTCGTCCTGACCGCCGACCACGGCTGCGACCCGGCGGCGCCGCACACCGACCACACCCGCGAGCACGCGCCGCTGCTGGCCGTGTTCAGCGGGCATGGCGGCCGCGCGCACGACGGCCCGCTGGCCGACGTCGGCGCCAGCGCGCTGGCCTGGCTGACCGGGCGCTCCGAGCCCGGGCTGCCGGGCCTACCCTTCCTCTGAGGAGGAGCCGCCGATGCCCGAGCTGCCAGAGGTCGAGACCGTCCGCCGGGCCCTGGCGCCCGTGGTCGAGGGCCGCCGCCTGCAGGCCCTCGTGATCCACGACGCGCGCTGGTGCGCGCCGCTGGCGCCCGAGGAGCTGGCCGGGCTCGTCGAGGGCCGCCGCGTCGAGGCGCTGCAGCGGCGGGGCAAGTACCTCGTGTGGGCGCTCGAGGACGACGTCTTCCTGCTCGTGCACCTGCGGATGACCGGCACGCTGCTCGCCGACCCGGCACCCGCGCAGCCCTACCGCCGCGTGACCTTCGCGCTCGGCGACGGCCGCGAGCTGGCCTTCTGCGACCCGCGGCGGTTCGGGACGGGCGAGGTCGCGCTCGGCCCCGAGGCGCTCGCGGCGTTCTTCGACGCCCGGCTGGGCCTCGAGCCGCTGGACGGCGCGCTGACCGGCCCGGTCCTGCATGCGCTGACCCGCGGCCGGCGCGCGCCGGTCAAGGCGTTCCTGCTCGATCAGCGCCGGATCGCCGGCGTCGGGAACATCTACGCCGACGAGGCGCTGTTCCGCGCGCGGATCCACCCGCTGCGCCCCGCGGGGGCGCTGACGCGCGCGCAGTGCGAGGCGCTCGCGTCGGGGGTGCGCGAGGCGCTGACGGCCGGGCTGGCCGCCGGCGGCGCGACGATCGACGACTTCCGCCACCCGGACGGCGTGGCGGGCGCCTTCCAGGACGAGTTCCTCGTGCACCGGCGCAGCGGCGAGCCGTGCCCGGCGTGCGGGCGGCCGGTCGTGAAGTTCGTCGCGGGCGGGCGGGGCACCTACGCCTGCGAGACCTGCCAGCCGCGGCCGCGGGCCCGGCGGCGGCGCGCGGCCTGACCGCCCGCCGGGCGCCGGCGCGTTTGCCCGTCCCTCGCGACGGCAACGCTCGGGCCATGCAGACGCTCCCCGCCACTCCGCCCGTCCCGCTGTCGGCGGCAGGGCGCATCGCCCACGACGTCGGCCTCGCCGGGCTGCTGGGCGGCAGCCTGTTCGGGCGCCTGGCGCTGCATCCGAGCGTCACGGAGATCAGCGACCCGCGCGAGCGCGGCAAGGTCGTCAACGCCGCCTGGCGCCGCTACGGGACCGTCAACTCGCTTTCGCTCGCCGCGGTGCTGGCGGGGTGGGCCGGCGCCCGCGCCGGCGAGGCCGGCGACCGCCGCCTCACGCCCGCCGGCCGGCGCCTGGCGCGCGCCAAGGACGTCCTGGTCGGGTGCGTGGCGCTGACCGGCGCCGCCGGCGCGGTCCAGGGCATGCGATTCGCCCGCGCCGCCCCGCACGGCGCAGTCCCGCTGCGCGACGGCGACCACGCGGCGCCGGAGGCCACCCGGAACCAGAAGAGCGCCAAGCGCAGCCTGAACGCGCTCGGCGCGGCAAGCCTCGCGGGCGAGCTGGCCCTCGTCGCCGTGCATGCCGCGTCGACCCGGGAGGAGGCCCGCCGGGCGGCGTCGCGCGGGAGGTTGCTGCCGGGCGCCGGGCGTGTCCTGCCGGGCGCCGGGCGGGCCTGACGCGCGTCACGCGCGCGGGGGCGGCTCGCTCGTGCGCGCCGGGTCGTCGCCGCGACCGCCCGGAACCTCCCATTCCGGCGGCTCGATGGTCCCGGGCACCTCGGCCGGCGCGGCGCCGCGGTCCCGGCGGCTGTTGCGGCCGCGGGCCTTGCGCCCCCCGCGCCCGCGCTCGCCTGCGTCGGTCGCCGGCTGGAAGCGCGTCGCGATCGTGAGCAGCAGCAGGACGATCCCGGCGACGATGAAGACGGCCGTGGGCGCGCCCTCGTGGCTGAAGCCGAACAGGAACGGCGCCGCGACGAACACGCAGGCCAGAGCGACGTCGAGGACGAGGCTCGCAGCCAGCGGGACGGCCCTGCTCAGGCCGGTCGGGCCCTGGCTCACCGCGGCGAGCGTCAGGAGCACGAGCCCAGCGATGATCGAGGCGGCCTTGGCGGCGTCGGACTCATAGGAGAGCAGGAAGGGCGCCGCGACGAGAAAGGCGCCCAACAGGTACTGGAGCAGCCCGTAGACGACGCGGGGGATCGGGCCTTGGCGGAGCATGTCGTCCAGATGCCCGCGCGCGGAGCGCCGCAACCGCGGCCCGGGCGACGTCAGGCCGCGGCGGCCAGCAGCTGCTGCAGGCGCCCGGAGCGGTCGGCGGCCAGGGTCTCCTGGAAGCCGCCCACGAGCTCGTCGCCGATCAGCACCTGCGGGAAGGTCAGCATCCCGGTGCGCTGGGAGAGCTGCGCGCGACCGTCCGCGTCGCGTGCCAGATTGATCTCCTCGTACTGGACGTCGCGCGCGTCGAGGAGCTGCTTCACGCGCACGCAGAACGGACAGGCATCGGTGGTGTAGAGGGTGATGGAAGGCACTTCAGAAAGTATAGCGTGGCAGGAGCGCTGAAGACCCAGGGCATCGTGCTGCGCTCGATGCGCTACGGCGAGGCCGATCGCATCCTGCACCTGTACACGCCCGACCGCGGCCGCCTCGGCGCGATCGCCAAGGGCGTGCGCAAGACCCGCAGCCGCTTCGGCGGGCGCCTGGAGCCGTTCTTCCGCTCGAACTTCATCCTGCACGAGGGCCGCTCCGACCTGCTCACCGTGACCGGCGTGGAGACCGTCGACGCCCACGCGCGCCTGCGCGCCGACGGCCCCGCCCTGGACGCCGCGGCCCGGGCCTGCGATGCGGTGGGCCGCCTGTTCGACACCGCCGAGGGCAACCCTCCGGTCTTCCACCTGCTGGCCAACGAGCTCGCGCTGCTCGACGCGGCCCCGTCCGCGGCGTCCCCGGGGCACGCCACGCACGCCAACCAGCTCGCCTTCCGGCTGAAGCTGCTGCTCGCGTCAGGGATCGCGCCGCAGCTCGCGGCGTGCGCGGCCTGCGGGGAGCCCGACCACCTCGTGGCCTTCTCCGGGGCCGCCGGCGGCGTGGTCTGCAGCGCCTGCGAGGCCGGCGCCTTCCGCCTCGACGCCGAAGCGCACGCCTTCCTGGCCGACGCGCTCGGGCGCCCCCTGGCCCAGGTGCCCAGTGCGCCCGAGCGCGCGCTGCGCCAGGCCGAGCGCGCGATCGCCGAGACGGTCGAGCACCACGCGCACACACGTCTGCGGGCCGCCCGCGCGGGGTAGCATCGCCCCGCCGATGCCCGCCTCCAGCCCCGTCGCCACCACCTGGATCGTCCCGTTCGCGCAGGGCTCCCGCGAGATGCGCGAGCTGCTGGGCGGCAAGGGCGCCAACGTCGCCGAGATGACCCGCCTGCTCGGGGCCGACCGCGTCCCGGCCGGGTTCACGATCACCACCGAGGCGTGCGTCGCCTACATGGGCGCCGGGCGCACGCTGCCCGACGGCCTGGCCGAGCAGGTCCGCGCTGCGCTCGACGACCTCGAGCGCCAGGCCGGCAAGCGGCTCGGCGACCCCGAGGACCCGCTGCTCGTGTCCGTGCGCTCCGGCGCCCGCGAGTCGATGCCGGGGATGATGGACACGGTCCTCAACCTCGGGCTCAACGACCGCAGCGTCGAGGGCCTGGCCGCCCGCACCGGCAACGAGCGCTTCGCCTGGGACTCCTACCGCCGCTTCGTCCAGATGTACGGCAACGTGGTCGTCGGCCTGGCCGGCGAGGATCTCGAGGCCCGCATCAAGGCCGCCAAGCGCGAGCGGGGCGTCGAGCTCGACACCGAGCTCGACGCGGACGCGCTGCGGGAGCTCACCCGCGCCTTCCAGGGGCTCTACGACTTCCCGCAGGACCCGCAGGCCCAGCTCGACGGGGCGATCCGGGCGGTCTTCGACTCGTGGCTCGGCGAGCGCGCGGTGCAGTACCGGCGCATCAACCGCATCCCCGACGACTGGGGCACCGCGGTCAACGTCCAGCAGATGGTCTTCGGCAACAAGGGCGAGACCTCCGGCTCCGGGGTCGCGTTCTCCCGCGACGAGGTGACCGGCGCCCCTGAGCCCTCCGGGGACTTCCTCGTCGACGCCCAGGGCGAGGACGTCGTCTCCGGCGTGCGCAACACGCAGGACATCGCCGACCTCGCCACCGCGATGCCCGAGGCCCACGCGCAGCTCATGGAGATCCTGCGCACGCTGGAGGCGCACTACAAGGACATGCAGGACACGGAGTTCACCGTGGAGGAGGGGCGCCTCTACATGCTGCAGACCCGCAACGCCAAGCGCCCGGCCCAGGCCGCGGTGCGCTTCGCCGTCGACGCCGTGGCCGAGGGGCTGCTCACCAGGCCCGAGGCGCTCACCACGATCGACGCCGCCTCGCTGGACGCGCTGCTGCACCCGACGTTCACCGAGGGCGAGCCCTTCGACGTCCTGGCCACCGGCGTGGCCGCCTCGCCCGGCGCCGCCAAAGGCGCGATCGTCTTCACCGCCCAGGCCGCCGTGGACGCCGCGGCCCGCGGCGAGGCCGTCGTGCTCGTGCGGCCGTTCACCGAGGCCGGCGACGTCGCGGGCTTCCACGCCGCGCGGGGCATCGTGACCTCCGAGGGCGGCAAGGCCTCCCACGCGGCGCTCGTGGCGCGCGGCATGGGCCGTCCCGCGGTCACCGGCGCCGGCGACCTGGAGATCGACCTCGCCGCCCGCGAGGTCCGGGCGGGCGGGACCGTCCTGCGCGAGGGCGACCTGATCGCGATCGACGGGACCACGGGCCGCATCACCACCGACGACGTCCCGCTCGGCGACCCGCCCGTCTCCGAGCACTTCGAGACCGTCCTGGCCTGGGCCGACGAGCTGCGCACGCTTGGGGTGCGCGCCAACGCCGACACGCCCGAGGACGCCGGCAAGGCGCGCGGGTTCGGGGCCGAGGGCATCGGGCTGTGCCGGACCGAGCACATGTTCCTCGGCGAGCGCCAGCCGCTGATGGCCGCGGTCATCCTCGCGGGCGACGACGCCGAGCGCGACGCCTGCCTGGAGAAGCTGCGCCCGCTGCAGGAGGAGGACTTCGCGGGGCTGTTCGCGGCGATGGAGGGCCGGCCCGTGACGATCCGGCTGCTCGACCCGCCGCTGCACGAGTTCCTGCCCCAGCGCCACGTCGTCGAGCAGGAGCTCGAGCGGGCGCGCGCCGAGGGCTCCGGCGAGCTCGCGCGCCTCGAGCAGACCCTGGAGCGGGTCAGCGCCCTGCAGGAGACCAACCCGATGCTCGGGACCCGCGGCGTGCGCCTCGGGATCCTGCACCCCGACATCTACGCGATGCAGGTCCGCGCGATCTTCGCCGCCGCCGTCCGCGTCCGGGACGCCGGCGACCGGGGCGCCCCGGGGGCGCTGCCGTCCTTCGAGATCATGGTCCCGCTCGTCGACTACGAGATGGAGCTCGAGCTGATGCGCGAGATGATCGAGCGCCTCGGGGCCGAGCACGGCCTGACGGCGGGGAAGGACTACCTCGTCGGGACGATGATCGAGCTGCCCCGCGCGTGCTTCCAGGCCGACCGGATCGCCGCGCACGCCGACTTCTTCTCCTTCGGCACCAACGACCTGACGCAGACGGCGCTCGGGTTCTCGCGCGACGACATCGAGGGGCGGATCCTCGCGCGCTACCTGGAGACGCGGATCCTCGACCGCTCGCCGTTCGAGACGCTCGACACGCCCGGCGTCGGGCAGATGCTGCGGATGGGCGCCTGGCTCGGCCGCAAGGCCCGGCCCGGCCTGGAGCTCGGCGTCTGCGGCGAGCACGGCGGCGACCCCGACTCGATCGACTTCTTCCACCGCTCGGGCATCGACTACGTCTCCTGCTCGCCGTTCCGCGTCCCGATCGCGCGGGTCGCCGCGGCGCAGGCGGCGATCCGGGCGCAGGAGGCGCAGGACGCGCGCGACGCCGGCGACGCGCACGACGCCTAGCGCCTGTCACGCGGGCGCGGCGGCACCGCGTCCCCGCGCCCGGGTCGCGCCGCGGGGATGGGACAATGACGGGGTGGATCCCCACGCACACCCCGGCCCCGTGGCCCGCGCCTACGCGCAGCGGCGCCGGGCGTGGGAGGCCGAGGCGCTGCACGAGCGCGCGACGCCGTCCTACCCGGCGCGCCGCGCCGGCCCCGAGGAGGACTGCGGCCTGCGCACGCCGCTGCAGCGCGACCGCGACCGCATCGTGCACTCCAAGGCCTTCCGCCGCCTCAAGCACAAGACCCAGGTCTTCGTGGCGCCCGAGGGCGACCACTACCGCACGCGGCTGACCCACACGCTCGAGGTCACGCAGATCTCGCGCACCGTGGGGCGCGCGCTGCGGCTCAACGAGGACCTGGTGGAGGCCATCGGGCTCGGCCACGACCTCGGGCACGCGCCGTTCGGCCACATCGGCGAGGCGTTCCTCGACGATGCGCTGCGCGAGCGCTTCGGCCGCGGCTTTCGCCACTACGAGCACTCGCTGCGCGTCGTCGACGTCCTCGAGCGCGACGGCCGCGGGCTGAACCTCACCGAGGATGTGCGCGACGGGATCCTCTGCCACTCCGGCCGCGCGCCGCTGCCGCGGACGCTGGAGGGGCGGATCGTCCGGCTCGTCGACCGGATCGCCTACATCAACCACGACATCGACGACGCCGTGCGCGCCGGCGTGCTGGACGAGCGCGACCTGCCCGCCGAGCCGATCGCCGTGCTCGGCGACCGCGGCTCGCAGCGCATCGACCGCCTCGTGCACGACCTGGTCGAGCACTCCGACGTCGCCGGGGACATCGTCCAGGGCCCCGAGGCGGGGGAGGCGATGGGCGCGCTGCGGGACTTCATGTTCGAGCACGTCTACCTCGGCCCGGCCGCGCGGCGCGAGCACGCGAAGATCGAGACCGTGATCCGGACGCTGTTCGACCACTACGCCGGCCTGCCCGGCGGCCCGCCGGACGGCGGCGGCGCGCCCGGCGCGGACCTGCCGCAGCGGGTGACCGACTACGTCGCCGGCATGACCGACCGCTACTGCATCCGCGCGTTCGAGGCGCTCGCGGTGCCCGATGCCTTCGCCCTCTGAGCTCCAGCCCGGCCTGTTCTCCTGGCAGCGCCGCCACCCCGAGTGGCACCCGCCCGGCTTCCAGCGCGTCGCCTCCTACGCGCTCGTGGGCGCCGGCGGCACGCTGCTGATCGACCCGCTGCTCGACCCCGGCGAGCCCGGCCTGCTGGACGACGTCGTCGCGGGCCCCGTCCGGATCCTGATCACGCTGCCCTACCACACGCGCAGCGCCGAGCCGCTCGCCGAGCGCTACGGGGCGAGCATCCACGGGCACCCGAACGTGGCCTCGCGGCTGCGCGACGGCGCGCGCTTCGCGGCGCTGTCGCCGGGGGCGGCGCTCGACGGGGTGCGCGCCTTCGCCGTCGGCAGCCCGCGGCGCACCGAGCTGCCGCTCCACCTCGAGGCCGCCCGCGCGCTGGCCTTCGGCGACGTGGTGATCGAGCGCGACGGCGCGCTGCGCGTCTGGGTCCAGCAGCCGCTGACCGCCAAGCGCCTGGACTGGTACGAGCGCCGCTACAAGCCGACGCTGGCCCGGATCGTCGAGGCCGTGCCCGACGTCGAGCGCGTCCTGGTGACCCACGGCGAGCCCGTCCTGCGCGACGGCCACGCCGGGCTGCGCGCCGCGCTCGACGCCCCGCCCTTCCACCGCGGCTCCTGATGGCGCGCTACACCCCCGACGCCAAGGAGAAGGTCCGCGACGCCGTCGACTTCGTCGCGCTCGTCTCGCAGTACACCGACCTGCGCAAGGCGGGCCCCACCCGCTGGACCGGCCTGTGCCCGTTCCACGAGGAGCGCTCGCCGTCGTTCGGGATCGAGCCCAACCAGAAGCTCTTCAAGTGCTTCGGCTGCGGGGAGGGCGGCGACGTCTTCCGCTTCGTCGAGCTGAAGGAGGGCCTGGACTTCCGCGGCGCGCTGGAGTTCCTGGCCGACCGCAGCGGGATCGAGCTCGAGCTGGAGGCCGAGGACCCGGAGGCCGCCGGGCGGCGGCGCGCGCGCGAGCGGCTGCTCGAGCTGATCGACCGCACCGCGACGTTCTACGCGCGCTACCTGTGGGACTCCGGCGAGGCGCGCAGGGCGCGCGAGTACCTGGGCGCGCGCGGCCTGGAGGAGGCGGCGCTGCGCGAGTTCCGCGTGGGCTACGCGCCGCGGCGCTGGGACAGCGTGCTGCTCGCCTCGCGCCGGGCCGGCTTCTCCAACGCCGAGGTCTACGCCGCGGGCCTCGCCCAGCGCTCGAAGTCCACCAACCGCCTGCTCGACCGCTTCCGCGGGCGGATCATGTTCCCGCTGGCTGATCGGCGCGGCCGCGTCCTGGGCTTCGGCGCGCGCCGCCTGGACGACGAGGACCCGGGGCCGAAGTACCTCAACTCGGCCGACAGCGACCTGTTCCACAAGGGCCAGAACCTCTACGCGGCGGACATCGCGCGCGCCCATGCCACCAAGGCCGGGACGGTGGTGCTCGCCGAGGGCTACACCGACGTCATCGCGCTGCATCAGGCCGGGCTGCGCAACACGGTCGGCCTGATGGGCACGGCGCTGACGCCCGAGCAGGTCGCCGAGCTCGCGCGGCTGGCGCCGGTGGTCGCGCTCGCCCTCGACGCCGACAGCGCCGGGCAGGAGGCGATGCTGCGCGCGGCCAAGGTCGCGGCGGGCCGGCGGCTTGAGCTGCGGGTGGTGCCGCTCCCGCCCGGCGCCGACCCCGCCGACCTCGTGCAGACCGAGGGCGGCGCGGCGATGCGCGCGCTCGTCGACGCCGCCAAGCCGTTCGTGCGCTTCCGCGTCGAGCGCGAGCTCGACCGGGCCGACCTGACCACGGCCGAGGGCAAGGACCGCGCGATCGACGCGTTGCGCCCGGTCTTCGCGGCGCTGCCGCCCAGCGCCGTGCGGGTGGAGCTCGAGCAGCTCGTCGCCGACCGCACCGAGCTCTCGCCCTCGCTGGTCTCCTCCTGGCTGGCGCAGCCCGCGAGCGGGGGCGCGGGGGCGGGCGAGGGGCGCCCGGGCGGTCGCGAGACGGCCGGCGGCCCGGCTCAGGGCGCGCCCGGCAACGGCGCTGGAGCGCCGGGCGCGACGGCGGGCGCCCGGGCCGCCGGCGCGGCGGGGGGGACGCGCTCGGAGCGCGCGTTCCTGGGCCAGTGCGTGGTCAACCCGAGCGCGGCGCGGGCGGCGATCGACGCGCTGGACGTCGAGGCGGCGTTCACCTCCGACCTGCACCGCCGCGCGGCGGCGCACCTGCGCGAGCACGCCGCCGACCCGTCGGCGGCGCTGCCGGACGGGGACGAGGAGCTCGCCTCGCTGGTCGCGGGCCTCGTCGTGCGCGCGGCGGGCCAGGAGCCCTCGCGGGCCGCGCTGGACGTCGAGGGCCTCAAGCTGCAGCTCGCGTCGGTCGAGCGCCGCATGGCGGTCGCCCGCGACGCCGGCGCGGGCGACGTCGCCGCCCTGGCCCACCGCCGCGCGGAGCTCAAGACCGCCGTCGACCAGGCGATCGTACGGGCCATGGAGGACTGAGCCCGGAGGGTCGGCTACCCTTCGGCCTCTGGCGCGCCGCAC
>JAICJK010000244.1 GCA_025928415.1 Solirubrobacteraceae bacterium
CCGATCAACGTCACGACGCCGGGGACCGAGGGCCGGGTGATGGGTCCCTACCTGCCCAAGTCGCGGTACTGGTCGAAGGCGGCGTTCGAGAAGCGCGGCTGCCGGCGCTGATTTCGGGTCCGCTCAAGCGTCGCTCAGCCGGCGCCGGCGACGACCGTCTGATTCCCGCCGAGGTCGCCACAGCCCGAGTGGCTATGCACCCGGCTCCACATGAGGCCATGACCCAGGCGGGCCACGTTGCCCGGGCGACAAGCCGGGAGAACGCGAAAAGCCCCGGGATCCGGGGCTTTCCGAGGGGTGAGCGAGGGGACTCGAACCCCCGACCGCCTGGACCACAACCAGGAGCTCTACCAGCTGAGCTACGCCCACCGTGCGGAGCACAGGATAGGGCAGGCGGGATCCGGGTGGCGGCGCGCGTTACCGATCGGCTGGCCGGGTACAGCGGGGACTCAGTGACTCCGGAAATCGTCCCCGTCCTCCAAGAAGACCCGGACCTCGGGCGCGGCCTCGAGGGGCCGCGGCTGATCGCCGCCCGGCGGGACTGCCGCGCCGAGGTCATCACGGTCCGGACGGGGGCGTGGGATGCGCCGGCGCAGGCGGCCGATCTCGAGCTCGGCTACGGGCTGCTGGTGCTCGTCGGGATCGTGGTGCGGCGGGTCGGGCGCCAGCGCCGCTTCGGCGCCGAGCTGCTGGGCCCCGGGGACCTGGTGCGCCCGACGCCCCCGGACGGCGGGGACTCGCTGAACACGCCATTCACGACGAGCTGGCGGGTCATCGAGCCGCTGCGCGCCGCGGTGCTGGACCATGGCTTCCTGCAGCGCGCCGCGCCCTACCCCGAGATCGCCGCCTGCCTCACGACGCGCGCCGTCGGCCGCTCGCGCCACGTGCTCGTGCACATGGCGATCGCGCATCACGCCCGCGTGGACAAGCGGCTCGAGCTGCTGCTGTGGCACCTGGCCGACCGCTGGGGCCGCGTGACGCCGAACGGCGTGGCGCTGCCGCTGCGCCTGACCCACGAGCTGCTCGCCGACCTCGTCGCCGCGCAGCGGCCGTCGGTCACGCTCAGCCTCCAGCACCTCGAGCGGGACGGGCGCCTGGCCCGCCGCGACGGCGTCATGTACCTCCTGGGCGACCCGCCGGGCGACGCCGAGGACGAGACGGACGACGCCGAGGAGGAAAGTCGTCGCAGGACCCTGGCGCGATCGGCCTAAAGAGGCTGTCTCAGGACCTTGGCCGCGCTGTGGCGGCCGCCCCGCGGCGCCAGGAGCCACCCGGCCGTTTGCGAAGGCCACCAGCATCGGCTGCGCGGCCGGGCGGCCCCTGCCATCCACGGATGCGGGCGCCACACCACGCCGTCGGGTACTGAGACAACCTCTGAGCCCGGCTCACCTCCCCGAGCCCAGGCGGTCGACCGCCTCCGCCACCGCGGCGCGGGCCGCCCGGGACAGGTCGCGGACGAGCTCGGCGGCCGGCAGGTCGGCCCCCAGCGCGTGCGCCTGGCCGGCCCACAGGTTGACGGCGTCCGCGTCGCCGCGCGAGCGCGCCGCGGCCCGCAGAGGCGCGGTCAGGTGGTGGACCTCGGGGTAGCCCGGCGGCGCCTCGTCGCTGTGCTCGGCCAGGAAGCGGTTGACCAGGCCGCGCGCTGTGCGCCCCGTGAAGGCGCGCGTCAGCGCGGTCGGCGTCGCCGCGGACAGCGCCGCACGGTGCATGCCGGAGGTCGCCGCCTCGGGCGTTCGCATGAACGCCGTCCCGAGCTGCGCCGCGCGGGCTCCCGCGACCAGCACCGCGGCCACCGCGCGCCCGGTCGCCAGCCCGCCCGAGGCCACGAGCGGCAGGCCGACCTGCGCGCGGACGAGCTGCAGCAGCGCGAGCAGGCCGTAGTCGCCCGGCGTCGCGTCGTCGAACGACGCGCGGTGCCCGCCCGCCTCGACGCCCTGGACGACGAGCGCGTCCGCCCCGGCCGCCGCCGCGGTCGCGGCCTCCTCGGGGCTCGTGACGGTGACCCAGACCTCGGCGCCGGCGCCCTGCAACTCGGCGACCGCCGCCGGCGACGGGCAGCCGAAGGTCGTCGAGACGACGGGGACCCGCAGCTCGGCCAGCAGCGCGAGCTTCGCCGCCCAGCCGTCGTCGTGGTGCCGGGGCTCCCCCAGCTCCACGTCCGACCGAGCCGCGTCGCCGGCGAGGGCTTCCGCGTAGCGGGCGATCGCCGCGGGATCGCCCGCCGCGCCGGGCGGCGCGAAGACGTTGACGCCGAAGGGCCGCTCGGTCGTCGCGCGCACGGCGTCGACGTCGGCCCGCACGGCGTCGGTCGCCTGATAGCCCGCCGCCAGGAAGCCGAGCCCGCCGGCGCCCGACACCGCCGCCGCGAGCGCGGCCGTCCCCGGCCCGCCGCCCATCGGCGCCTGGACGATCGGGTGCTCGAGCGCCTCCAGCGTGGCGCTCGCCGATGCTGCGCCCGGCATGCCCCGGCCGTCCCTAGGCCAGGACCGCGCGCGCATCGCGCGCGGTGAGCTCGGCGCCGTAGACCTCGGCCCCCGGCTGCTGCGCGCGACCGTCCGCGAGCGCGCCGTGGTCGACCGCCGTGAAGCCGAGGTCGTCCACGAGCCCCGCCACGGTCGCCTTGGCCGCCTCGTCGTCGCCGGCGATCGGGATCGCCGGGCGGTCGTCCGGGGCGAGCTCGGGGTGCCCGTCGTCGCGCAGCCGCCCGGCGGGGATCGTGTTGAACGCCTTGACCACCCGCGCCCCGGGCAGCCTGGCGGCCAGCAGCTCGCTGCTCGTGGTCGAGTCGTCGTCCAGCGCCGCGATCTGGCCGTCGCGGCCGGGGTAGTAGTTGTTGGCGTCGACGACCACGCGGCCGTCGAACAGCGCCGGGTCGGGAAGGTCGCCGACGGCGCGCAGGGGCACCGCCACCATCACGACGTCGGCCTGCGCCGCGTCCGCGGCGGTCCCGGCCCGCGCGTGATCGCCGAGCGCGGCGACCTGGTCGCGGAGGGTGTCCGGGCCGCGTGAGTTGCTGAGGACGACGTCGTGGCCGGCGCGCGTGAGCCCGTGGGCGAGCGCGCCGCCGATGTTGCCCGAGCCGATGATGCCGATCTGCATGGGGAGCCTCCGTCCGGTCGCGGTTGCGCGGTCCGACACCGCGTCAGCCACGCTACACACCGCCTCTCGGTACCTTGCGAGTACACGAGCCGTACCTGTAAGGTCTCTCGCGGTGGACGGCTCGCTCATCGCCCAGCACCGGGACGTCGGCCCGCTCCTGGCGGGCAGCGCCCAGCGCGCCAAGATCCTCGAGGCGATGGTGCAGGCGGTCGCCGAGAAGGGCTACGCCGCCGCGACCGTGGCCGACGCGGTCCGCCTCGCGCGCGTCTCGCGCGGCACGTTCTACGCGCTGTTCGCCTCCAAGGAGGCGTGCCTGGCCGCCGCCTACCGGCTGGGCACGGAGGTGCTCGAGGAGCACGTCCGCGCGGCCGTCGCCGAGGCGGCGGACTGGCGCGAGGAGCTGCGCCTCGGCATCCGCGCCTACCTGCGCACCCTGGCCGAGGAGCCGCGCTTCGCGCGCGTGTTCCTGCTCGACCTCGAAGGGCTCGGCGAGGAGCGCGAGGCCGCGGTCGCCCGCTTCGCCCGCCGCTACGGCGCGAGCCTGGCGCGCTCGGGCCGCCCCCGCCCGCCCGACGCCGCGCTGCTCGTGCTGAGCGCCGGCGTGCACCACAGCGTCCGCGCCGCCGTGCGCGCCGGCGATGACCCCCTTGCCCTCGAAGACACCCTGGTGGGCTGCGCCGTGCGGCTCGTCGCGAAGGAGGAGACATGGACCTGACGTTCAACGAGCGGGAGATCGCCTTCCGGGACGAGCTCCGCGCCTGGCTGGCCGACAACTGGGACCCGTCGGCCCCCGAGCCGGAGGGCGACGACGAGCACTACGCGTGGCGCCGCGACTGGCAGCGCCGCCTGGCCGACGGCGGCTGGGCCAGCGTCCACTGGCCGGTCGAGTACGGCGGGCGCGGCGCGACGCTGACCGAGTCGGCGATCTTCTTCGAGGAGGTCGGCCGCGCCGGCGCGCCGCTCGCGGCCAACGTCCTCGGCCTGCTGCTCGCCGGCCCGACGATCATGTTCTGGGGCACCCAGGAGCAGAAGGACCGCTACCTGAACCCGATCGTCACCGGCGAGGAGATCTGGTGCCAGGGCTTCTCGGAGCCCGAGGCCGGCTCGGACCTCGCGGCGCTCAAGACGCGGGCGGTCAAGGACGGCGACGACTGGGTCGTCACCGGCCAGAAGGTCTGGACGTCCGGCGCCCAGTACTCCAAGTGGTGCATGCTCGTCGCCCGCACCGACCGCGAGGCGCCCAAGCACAAGGGGCTGACCTACTTCATCCTCGACATGGAGCAGGACGCCGTGCAGGTGCGCCCGCTGCGGCAGATCACCGGCGAGGCGGAGTTCAACGAGCTGTTCATCGAGGAGGCGCGGATCCCGGACGCCAACGTCCTCGGCGGCGTCGGCAACGGCTGGAAGGTCGCGCTGACGACGCTGATGAACGAGCGCGCCGGGCTCGGCTTCTTCCTGCAGGTCCGCCTGCGCCAGCTCCTCGACGCCGTCTTCGCCGAGGCGCAGGCCCGCGGGCTGCTCGAGGACCCGGTCGTCGCCGACCGGCTCGGCGAGCTGCACCTCAAGGCCGAGATCATCCGGCTGACCGCCTACCGCGGGCTGACCGCCACCGAGAAGTACGGCCAGCC
>JAICJK010000041.1 GCA_025928415.1 Solirubrobacteraceae bacterium
GATCTGCCCGCCCGGGAAGGCGGCCTGCATGCGGTCGTAGACGTGCATGACCTCGAGGTTGCGCGGCAGGTCCTTGGTCCCCGAGTTCGCGGTGTGCATCGAGAAGGCCGGGATGGCCCGCGCGATCAGCAGGGCGGCGGCCGCGGCGGCCGAGACCGCCGGGCGCCGGAGCACGGCGCCGAGCACGAAGGCCCACGCCCGCCCGCCCTCGCCGTCGCGGTCGCGGCGGCGCTGCAGGGCCTTGCCGAGGAACGGGATGCGCCCGCGGTCGATCTTGTCCCCCAGGCCGGCCAGCACCGCGGGGACGACGGTCACCGAGCCGGCGACGGCCACGGCGACCACGAGCATCGCGCCGATGCCGAGCGCGGTGAACGTCCGGTCCCCGGCCAGCAGCATCCCCGCCATCGCGGCGATCACGGTCACGCCCGAGACCAGCACGGCCCGGCCCGAGGTGGCGGCGGCCACGGCCAGCGCATCGTCGGGGCTGCGCCCCCGGCGCCGCTCCTCGCGCTCGCGGCGCAGGTAGAACAGCGAGTAGTCCACGCCCACCGCCATGCCGACGAGCAGCACGACCGAGGAGATCGTGTCGTCCATCGGCACGAGCTGGCTGACCGGCCCCACGAGGCCGAGCGTGGCCGCGACCGCGGTCAGGCCGAGCAGCAGCGGGACGCCGGCGGCCACGAGCGCGCCGAAGGCGAAGATGAGGATCAGCAGCGTGATCGGGATCGAGAGCTTCTCCGCCTTGTGGAAGTCGTCGGAGAACGCCTTGGACAGCGCGACGCTCGCCGACGCGCCGCCGAACTCGCCGACCCGGACCTCCGGGTGGCGGGCGCCGATGGCGGCGACGTCGCGCACGATCGGCTTGACCGCCTTCTCGACGGCGCTGTCGTCGCCGGACAGGTCGAAGGACACGACGACCGAGCGCCCGTCCTTGGAGATCTGCCCCGCGTTGCCCGGCGCGTAGGGCGAGTCGACGTTGCGGACCCCCGGGATCCGCCGGACGCGCGCGAGCACGTCGCCGACGGTGGAGCGCACCTCCGCGCTGCGCGCGGTGCCGGGCTTGCGCCCCTGGATCAGGACCGACTCGGTCGTGGAGTCCGGCGTATGGTCGTCGACGAGCTGGTCCGCCTTCGCGGAGCTGCCCGTGCCGCCGTTCCCGCTCGGCTTCTGGGTGCCCGTGAAGGACCCCACGGCGACGGCGAGGATGACGAAGGCCAGCCATCCGAGGATGGCCTTGCGGCGGTGGTGCGCGCTCCAGCGCCCGGCACGGGCGGCAAAGGTTTCGCGTGGCATGGGTTCAGGTGCTCCTCGACGTGGCGATGGACTGGGTGACAGCCACCGGCGATGGTGCGGCAAGGCCGCTCTTGCAACCATGCGGCGGCCTGGCGTCTTGATGGTGGGGTTGACCACACCCCCGCCCGGCGGCCCACCCACGTTCATGAGCCTCGATCCCCGCACCGACGACGACCCGGTCGCCGCCAAGCGCAACGGCGACCCGAACGCCACGCACCCGCCGCGCCGCGGCGCGATGGACCCGTACATGGAGGAGCGCTTCGTCGCGGAGCCGACGCCGTTCGTCGAGCGGCTCCCGGTGCAGTCGCCGTTCCCCCCGATCGCCGACTACGGCTTCGTGTCGGACTGCCACACCGCCGCGCTCGTGGCGCCCGACGGCACCGTCGAGTGGCTGTGCCCGCCGCGCTTCGACGCGCCGAGCGTCTTCGCCGCGATCCTCGACCGCAGCGCCGGCGGCTTCCGCCTCGGGCCGTCCTCCATGGGCGTGCCCGCCGGCCGCCGCTACGAGCCGGGGACGAACATCCTCGAGACGACGTGGATGACGCCGACCGGCTGGCTGGTCGTCCGGGACGCGCTGATCATCGGCCGCTGGCGCGAGCGCACGCAGGGCTCCCCGACCGCGCACACGCGCCCGCCGACCGACTACGAGAGCTACCACTGCCTCGTGCGCACGATCACCTGCGTGCACGGCCAGGCCCAGATCGAGGCGCTGTGCGAGCCGATGTTCGACTACGGCCGCGTCCCGGCCGAGTGGAGCCGGGTGGAGGGCGATCCGCTCGCCGTCGACGCGGTCGGCGCCAACGGCGAGCGCCTGCGGCTGATCTCCGACCTGCGGGTCGGCATCGAGGGCTCCGTGGCCCGCGCCCGCCACCGCCTGGAGACCGGCGAGACGCGCTTCTGCGTCCTGAGCTGGTCGCGCATGCTGGACGGGCCGCGCAGCGTGCGCGAGGCCGAGGACGCGCTGCAGACGACCAGCGAGTACTGGCGCGGCTGGCTGGCCGACGGCAAGTTCCCCGACCACCGCTGGCGCGGGCAGCTCCAGCGCTCCGCGCTGGTCCTCAAGGGGCTGACCTACGCGCCGACCGGCGCGATGGTCGCCGCCCCGACGACGTCGCTGCCCGAGACCCCGGGCGGCGAGCGCAACTGGGACTACCGCTTCACCTGGATGCGCGACGCGACCTTCACGCTGAGCGCGCTGAACTCGCTCGGGCTGGAGTGGGAGGCCGACGACTTCATCCAGTTCGTCGCCGACGCCGAGCGCAACGACGACGGCTCGCTGCAGATCATGTACGGCATCGGCGGCGAGCGGACGCTGTCCGAGCAGACCCTCGACCACCTGACCGGCTACGAGAACGCCGCGCCCGTCCGGGTCGGCAACGGCGCCCACGACCAGCGCCAGAACGACGTCTACGGCGCGGTGCTCGACTCGATCTACCTGCACACCAAGGAGTACGGCCACAACTCGCAGCGGCTGTGGCCGGTGATCGAGGACCAGGTCAAGCGGGCGATCGACACCTGGCGGCTGCCCGACCAGGGGATCTGGGAGGCCCGCGGCGAGCCCAAGCACTACACGTCGTCCAAGCTCATGTGCTGGGTCGCCCTGGACCGCGGGGTGCGCCTCGCCGCGCGGCGCGGGAAGACCGCGCTGGCCGACGAGTGGCGCGAGGTGGCCAACGAGATCCACGCGCAGATCTGCGAGCGCGGCGTCGACGACCGCGGCGTGTTCACCCAGCACTACGACAGCGACGCGCTCGACGCCTCGCTGCTGCTGATCCCGCTCGTGCGCTTCCTGCCCCATGACGACCCGCGCGTCGTGCGCACCGTCCTGGCGATCGCCGACGAGCTGTCGGAGAACGACCTCGTCCTGCGCTACCGGACCGACGAGACCGACGACGGCCTGCGCGGCGAGGAGGGCACGTTCCTGATCTGCTCCTTCTGGCTGGTCAACGCGCTGCTGGAGATCGGCGAGCGCAAGCGCGGCCGGCAGCTCTGCGAGCGCCTGCTGTCGCTCGGCTCCTCGCTCGAGCTCTACGCCGAGGAGCTCGACGCCGCGACCGGCCGCCACCTCGGCAACTTCCCCCAGGCCTTCACGCACCTGGCGCTGATCAACGCGGTGATGCACGTCATCCGCGACGAGGAGTACGCGCCGCTGGCCTGAGCGATCGGGCGCGGCGCGGCGAGGAAGGCGTCTCCCGCGCTCAGCCCGCCAGGCGGGCCGTGGCCGGGGCGGCGCCCGCGCGGCGCCGCGGGGCGCCGAGGCGTCGTCCGAGGAAGATCGTGCTCGCGACGGGGGCGAGCAGCAGCACGGCGAACACCGCGACCCAGAGCACGGTCGTCGCCGTCGAGGGACCGCCGGTGCAGTGGGTGTGCACCGAGCCGCCGTCCGACGACGACGAGACGCAGCTCTCGCCCTGGACCCCGGCGATGAAGAACATCATGACCGCCGGCATCAGTCCGAACGGCACGACGAGCGTGCCGATCCACTTCTCGCGAGCCGTCCAGCGACTGGACGCCCACAGCAGCGCGACGCCGGCGAGCCAGCCGACGAACGGGATCACGACCCCGCCGATCGGCAGCAAGACGAGCGCGAGTCCCTCCATCCAGCCGGCGCGCGGCGGCGGAGCGGGCTCGGCCGGCACGCCGTCGTAGGCGTCGGCGGCGATCTCGGACGGCTCGCCGAGGCGGTCGAGCAGCGAGCGGACCTCGGCCTCGGTGCCGCCCCCGGGCAGCTCGGCGCGCGCCTGCGCGATGTGGGCGCGAAGCTCGCCGTGCAGCTCTCGCCGGCGCGCTGCGGGCGCGCCGGCGAGCTCGTCGTCGAGCTCGGCGAGGTAGTCGTCGACGAGGCGGTCGGCGGTGGAGCGGGTCATGACGTCGTCCTCCCGGAGAGCAGGTGATCGACGGCGCGGCGGAACGTCCGCCATTCCGTCACGAAGCGCGTCAGCGCGGCCCGGCCGTCATCCGTGAGCTCGTAGTAGCGCCTTGGCGGTCCGGCGGTGGACTCCTGCCACGACGAGGACACCAGTCCGTCGCGGCGCAGCCTGCTCAGCATGGGGTAGATCGTCCCCTCGCTCGTCACCATCCCGTCGACCTCCCCGAGCGAGCGCACGAGGTCGAAGGCGTAGCGCTGCTGCTCATCGAGCAGCGCCAGCACGCAGAACTGCAACGTCCCACGCCGCATCTGCGCCATCAATGCGTCGTAGCTCGCCGGTGCCATGCTCCGCAAGGTACCTGGTTGCGTCAGCCCAGGGCAAGGGGGGCCGCCGGTTAACGGCCCGTTAATGGAGACGAGCGGCGATGCGCCGCCTCGGCGGCGCCGCGCGGTTCGATGCGTAACGTTCGGTGGCGTGGCAACACTCAGGGGGATGCCATCGACGGTCGCCATCGGGCGCGAAGCCCGGTTGCAGGAGGACCTGGCCGCCGTCCGGCGGCGCACGCTCGACCTGATCGCGCACCTGTCCACGGCGGACCTCGAGCGCGTGATCGACCCGATCCTCTCGCCGCTGGTCTGGGACCTCGGGCACATCGCCGCCTACGAGGACCTGTGGTGCGTGCACCGCCACGACCCCGCGCGCCCGCCGCTGCTGCACGCCGGCCTCGCCGGGCACTACGACGCCTTCGAGACGCCCCGCGCCGTGCGCGGCGACCTGCGGATCCTCGGGCACGCCGGCGCGCTGGACTACCTCGCGGCGGTGCGCGAGCGCACGCTCGACGCCCTCGAGCGCCTCGGCGCCGGCGACGGCTTCGTCCACGAGATGGTGCTGCGCCACGAGCTGCAGCACACCGAGACGATGCGCCAGGCGATGGCGACCGCCGGCCTGCTGGAAGAGGACCCGCCCGCCCAGCCGCCGGCGCCCCGCCGCGCGCCCGGCGGCGCGGCGTGGGCGCGCATCCCCGGCGGCACCCACGCGCTGGGTGCCCCCGACGGCGTCTTCGCCTACGACAACGAGCGCCCGCGCCACGCCGTCGACGTCCCGCCCTTCCGCATCGCCCGCCGGCCGGTCACCAACGCGAGCTGGCTGACGTTCGCCGAGGGCGGCGGCTACGTCCGCCGCGAGTGGTGGTCCGACGAGGGCTGGGCGTGGAAGGAGGAGTACGACATCACCCACCACGCGGGCGTGGCGGCGGGCGCCCCGGACGCGCCCGTGTGCCACGTCTCCTGGTTCGAGGCCGACGCCTTCGCCCGCGCGCACGACGCGCGACTGCCGACGGAGGCGGAGTGGGAGAAGGCGGCGACCTCGGATCAGCTCGACGTGGTGGGCGCGGTGTGGGAGTGGACCTCGACGGAGTTCCACGGCTACCCCGGCTTCACCGCCCATCCGTACCGGGAGTACTCCGAGGTGTTCTTCGACCGCGGCTACCGCGTCCTGCGCGGCGGCTCGTGGGCGACCGACCCGCGCGTGGCGACGCGCACGTTCCGCAACTGGGACCTTCCCGAGCGCCGGCAGATCTTCTCCGGCGTCCGCCTCGCCCGCCCTGAGGAGGACTGAGCCCATGGAGCCGATGCTCGCCGAGGAGCGGATCGTCGTCGCGTCTCCGCTCGCGACCGGGGAGGGCGGCGGGCTGGCCGAGGACGTGCTCGACGGCCTCACCCGCCCGTTCAAGGAGCTCCCCCCCAAGCACCTCTACGACGCCCGCGGCGCCGAGCTCTTCGACCGGATCTGCGAGCAGCCCGAGTACTACCCGACGCGCACCGAGCGCGCGATCCTCGAGGCGCGCTCCGGCGACATCGCGGCGCTCACGGGCGCGGCCGAGCTGGTCGAGCTCGGCTCGGGCACCGCGGCCAAGACGCGGATCCTGCTGCGCGCGCTCGACGACGCCGGCACGTTGCGCCGCTACGTCCCCTTCGACGTGACCGAGGGCATGGTCCGCGACGTGGCCGCCGACCTGGTCCGGGTCCATCCGGACCTGCTCGTCCACGGCATCGTCGGCGACTTCGAGCGCCACCTCGGCGACCTGCCGCCGCGCCTGGACGCCGGCCACGGGCGCATCGTCGCGTTCCTGGGCGGGACGATCGGCAACTTCATCCCGGGCTCGCGCCGCCGCTTCCTGCGCCGGCTGGCCAACGCGCTGGAGGGCGACGACGTCCTGCTGCTCGGCACCGACCTGGTGAAGGAGCCGTGCGTCATCGAAGCGGCCTACGACGACGCCGCCGGGATCACCGCGGCGTTCAACCGCAACGTGCTGCACGTCGTCAACCGCGAGCTCGGCGCCGACTTCGACCCCGACGCCTTCGAGCACGTCGCGTTCTTCGACCGCGAGCGCGAGTGGATCGAGATGCGCCTGCGCGCCGAGCGCCGCATGGACGTGCGCGTGGACGCGCTCGACCTGGATGTGAGCTTCGCGGCGCGCGAGGAGCTGCGCACGGAGATCAGCGCGAAGTTCACCTTCGAGCGCCTGGAGGGCGACCTGGCGGCCGCCGGGCTGGAGCTGCTGGAGGTCCTCACGGACCCGGACGAGCTGTTCGCCCTGTCCCTCTCGCGGCCGCGGGAGTAGGCGAGCCGTGCTCCAGACCCGGCCCCGCCTGCCGACTGCGGTGCAGGAGCCCATGGACGCGGCCACGACCCGAAGGCTGCTGCGCGAGCTGCGCGGCCTCGCCGCCCTGCACGACGCGGGGGACCTCGCCGCCGTGCTGCGGACGCTCGGCGACGCCCTCGTCGCGGTCCTGCAGCTCGACCAGGCCCACCTGCTGCTCTTCCAGCCGGGCGGCAGCACGATCTGGGGGACGGTCGTCACGCCCGGAGCCGCCGAGGAGTACGTGCTGCCCGCCGGCGACGGCGGGTCGGCCGTGGAGTGGGTCGCCTCGACGCGGCGCCCGCTGGTCGTCGCCGGCCCGCTGCGGCGCATGCTGCCCGGCGACCTCGTCGCGGTCCACGGCCTCGACACCGCTGTCCTGCTGCCGCTGGTCGCGGCGGGCGCCCTGCGCGGCGTCGTCGTCGCCGGGAGCCGCGAGCCACGGCCGTGGAGCGAGGCGGAGGTCGAGGCCGCCGGGGCGCTGGTCGACGTCGCCGGCGCTCCGATCGCCGTCGCCGACGTCCGCCACGCCGCGCGGATCGACCCGCTCACGGGCTGCCTGAACCGCGGCGCGATGGAGGAGCGGCTGGCCGAGGAGATCGACCGCGCGCAGCGCCAGGGCACCCCGCTGGCCTGCGTCCTGTTCGACCTCGACGACTTCAAGGCGATCAACGACGGGCATGGCCATCAGGCCGGGGACGCGGTCCTGCGCCGCGTCGGCACCACGCTGCTGGCCGAGTTCCGCTCCTTCGACCTCGTCGCGCGCTACGGCGGCGACGAGTTCCTCGCGATCCTCCCCAACGCGACCGGCGCGGACCCCGGCGCCGCCGCGCAGCGGGTGCTGCACGCGCTCAACGGCACCCCGCTCGCGCCGCTCGGCGCGCCGGGCCGCATCCTCGGGACGTCGGCCGGCGTGGCCCAGTGGCGCCCCTCCGAGACGGCGGAGGCGTTCGTCGCGCGCGCCGACGCCGCGCTGCTGGCCGGCAAGCGCGCGGGCAAGAACCGGATCGGCGCCGCGCCGGCCGAGCCGAGCTGAACCGCGTTCACCTTTGGCGCCGCGGGCCGGTAGGGTCCGGCGGCATGAAGATCGAAGGCAGTTCCGCACTCGTCGTCGGCGGGGCCTCGGGCCTCGGCGAGGCGACCGCCCGCCGGCTGCACGAGCACGGCGCCGCGCTGACCATCTCCGACGTCAACGCCGACAAGGGCCAGGCGCTGGCCGACGAGCTCGGCGCCGGCTTCGTGCAGGCCGACGTGCGCGAGGAGGCCCAGGTCGAGGCCGCCGTGGCCCAGGCCGCTGCGGCCGACGGCGGCCTCCGCATCGCGATCTGCTGCGCGGGGACGGGGTGGGCGCAGAAGGTCGCGGGCTCGCGCGGCCCGCACCCGCTGATGCCCTTCGAGGTGATCATCGGCATCAACCTGATCGGGACGTTCAACGTCCTGCGCTTCGCGGCGGCCGCGATGGTCGGCAACGAGCCGCTGGACGGCGGCGAGCGCGGCGTCTGCGTCAACACCGCCTCGGTGGCCGCGTTCGACGGGCAGATCGGCCAGATCGCCTACAGCGCGTCCAAGGGCGGCGTGGTCGGCATGACGCTGCCCGCGGCCCGCGACATGGCCCAGTACGGGATCCGGGTCAACACGATCGCGCCCGGGCTGTTCGACACGCCCCTGCTCGCCGCCCTCCCCGAGGAGGCCCGCGACGCGCTCGGGAAGACGATCCCCTGGCCGCCGCGGCTGGGGCGCCCGGACGAGTACGCCCAGCTCGCGCAGGCCATCGTCGAGAACCAGATGCTCAACGGCGAGACGATCCGCCTCGACGGCGCGATCCGGATGCCGCCGAAGTAGCCGCCGCAAGTCGCCACGCGATCCCCCGCGCCGACTACCGTGGGGACCGATGAGCGGGCACTCACACGCCCACGCCCATGGGCACGCGCACGGCATCGCGCCCGACGCGGACCGCGGCCCGCTGCTGGCCGCGTTCGGGCTGATCGTCGCGTTCATGCTCGTCGAGGTCGTCGCCGGGATCGCGTCGGGCTCGCTGGCGCTGCTCTCCGACGCGGCGCACATGCTCACCGACGCCGGGGCGCTGGCCCTCGCGCTCGTGGCCATGCGCCTCGCCCAGCGGCCGGCCCGGGGCGCGATGACCTTCGGCTTCCGGCGCGCGGAGATCCTCTCGGCGCAGATCAACGGCGCGACGCTGCTCGCGCTGGCCGTCGTCATCGTCGTCGAGGGCGTCCGGCGGCTGCTGACGCCACCGGACGTCGGCGGGACGACGGTGCTGCTCGTCGCGCTGGCCGGGATCGCGGTCAACCTCGCCGCGACGGCGATCCTCGCCCGCGCCGACCGCGGCAGCCTGAACGTGGAGGGCGCCTACCAGCACATCCTCACCGACCTGTTCGCGTTCGCGGCGACCGCCGTGGCCGGCGCCGTGGTCATCGTCACCGGCTTCACGCGCGCCGACGGCATCGCGGCCCTGCTCGTCGCGGCGCTGATGCTGCGCGCGGCCTACGGGCTGCTCGTCGCGTCGGGGCGCGTCGTGCTCGAGGCGGCTCCCGTGGACCTCGACCCGGACGCGATCGGGCGCGCGCTGGCCGCCGTGCCCGGCGTCGCCGAGGTCCACGACCTGCATGTCTGGGAGGTCTCCTCCGGGTTCCCGGCCCTGTCGGCGCACGTGATCGTGGGGCGCGACACGGACTGCCACGCGGCCCGGCGCGAGCTGCAGGTCCTCTTGCAGGAGCGCTTCGGGATCGAACACACGACGCTGCAGACCGATCATGAGGGAGGTGAGCTGCTCGAGATCTCCACAGCGCAACTTCGGCCCTGAGTCGCAGTTGCACCTCTGATGCCGCGCTTGAAGGCCGTCCGTCCCAGCGCCGCCGCCCGGGTCCTGCTCCCGCTCGGTGCCGCCCTGGCGCTGCTGCCCGCCGCCGGCGCGCAGGCCGCCTCCCGCGTGCCTCAGCTCAAGGGCGCGCGCTGCGTCCCCGCCACGGCGAAGGCGTGCAAGGCCGGCGTCGCGGTGCGGGTCGGCAGGCAGGTCCAGCTGCGCGGCTCCCGGCTGGCCCCCGGGCTGCGCGTGAGCTTCCGCTGGTCGCGCGGCGCGCTGGCCACCAAGCTGCACCGCTCGCGCACCGGCTGGGTGGCCCGGGTGCCCGCCGGGACGCGGGCCGGCAAGGTCTCGATGACCGTGCGCGACCGCGCCGGCCGGCGCTCGCGGGCCGTCCACATCCGCGTCGTCGCCGCGCCGAAGCCGGCCGTCGGCCTCCTGGGCTCGGCGGTCACCGGCGGCGGGGCGCTGCCCGCCGCGTTCGCGGGCAACGGCATGTGGATCTGGGAGCTGCCGAAGAGCGACGGCGGGGACCTGGCGGCGATCGTCGCCCGGGCCCGGGCGGCCGCGATCTCGACCGTCTTCGTCAAGAGCTCGGACGGCGCGACCAACCGCTGGGGGCAGTTCGACCCAGAGCTCGTGCAGGCGCTGCATGCCCAGGGCCTGCGGGTCTGCGCCTGGCAGTTCGTCTACGGCAACAGCCCGGAGGCCGAGGCCCGCCTCGGCGCCAGCGCCGTGGCCGACGGCGCGGACTGCCTGGTCATCGACGCCGAGGGCCAGTACGAGGGCAAGTACGCGCAGGCCCAGCGCTACCTGGCCACGCTGCGCGCGAGCATCGGCGCCGCCTTCCCGGTCGGGCTGACCTCGTTCCCCTACGTGGACTACCACCCCGGCCTGCCGTTCTCCGTCTTCCTCGGGCCCGGCGGCGCGCAGGCCAACCTGCCGCAGGTCTACTGGAAGGACATCGGCGGGACCGTCGACGCGGTGAGCGCCCACGCCTTCGCCCACAACCGCCTGTACGGCGCGCCGATCGCGCCGCTCGGGCAGACCTACGGCTCCGTGAGCGCCGCCGACGTGCAGCGCTTCCGGACGGTCTGGGCGGCCTACGGGTCGGGCGGGCTGTCGTGGTGGAGCTGGCAGGCGACGCCCGCCGCGCTGTGGGCGACGCTCGGCGCCGACCCCGGCGCCCCCGCCGCCGTCCCCGACCCCGGCTGGCCCGCGCTCGGCAAGGGCGCCAAGGGCGACGAGGTCGTCTGGCTGCAGGAGCACCTCGTCTCCGCGGAGCCCGGCATCCCGGTCGACGGCATCCTCGGCAGCGCCACCGCCGCCGCGCTGCGCGCCTTCCAGGCCTCGCGCGGCCTGCCCGCCACGGGCACGACCGACGCGGCGACGTGGGCGCAGGTGCTCGCCCTGCCGCTGCAGCCCAAGGACTGGACGGGTGCGGGCGCCACGGCCGCCGGC